>JANLWV010000198.1:0-12579 GCA_031364765.1 Vicinamibacteria bacterium | reverse complement strand
CGCGGCCGCGTGGCGTGGAGAGGCCGTACGGCTGAGGAGATCGGTCGCGCTATCGAGCTTTTCCAGGAAGTCATCCGTCGCGATCCTGATTTTGCGGAGGCGTATGCCGGTCTTGCCGATGCGCTGATCATTGAGTCTGCGCACCTCTTTGCCACACCGCTTTCGCAGACGCTGCCCAGGGCGAAGGGAGCGGTCGAGCGGGCGCTGCTGCTCGACCCGACGCTCGCAGAGGCCCATGCGTCGCTCGGGGTCTTGCTCACTTATCACCTCAAGTGGGACGAGGCCGCGCGCGAGTTCCGTCGCGCCATCGAGCTCGAGCCTAGCAACGCGAAAGCGCACCATTGGTACGCGATTCACCTCTTGGCCCAGCGCGGCGAGTTGGAGGAAGCGCAGCGCGAGATTTCGCTGGCTGCCGACCTCGATCCCCTCGCTCCGGCTTTGAACAGCGCTTTCGCGCGAATCCTCTACTATCAGCGCGACTACGCGCGGGCGCGGCTGCGGGCGCAGCGGGCCCACGAGCTGGCGCCCCAGTATTTCGCACCTCTCCGCATCCTCAGCCGGATCGACGCCATCGAGGGACGCCACAAGGACGCGCTCGTCGCGGCGCGCCGTGCGGCCGGACTGGCGCCCGAGAATCCGAACCTGCGCGCTCTGGTCGCGCGGGCCCATGCCGAGAGCGGCGAGACCCCGCGGGCTCGGGCCGTCCTCGCCGAGCTGGAGCGCCAGGGAGAACCCTGCGTCGAGTGCATCGTGGACGTCCATCTCGCCCTTGGGGACCTGGACGCTGCCGTCGCCCGTGTGGAGCGCGGCGGCTTCGTGCCGGTCAGCTATTACCCCAAGGTCGATCCGACTTACGATGCCTACCGCGGCGACCCGCGCTTCCGCCGCATCCTCCAGGCGGCACGCCTGGAGTGAGCATGACCCCAGGGGAAAGGAGCGACGCGAGGAACGCCACGACACTCCGCAGCGGCCCGGCTTCGGCGTGCTCACCGGGGGATGGTGCAGCAGCGACCGGGCGGATGACGCAACGGAGGACGCCTAAAGCCTGGGTCACCGACCTCGAGGCGAACTACAGGTTCGAGAAAGTGACGTTTGGCTTGGGCATCCAGAACCTCATGGACGTCTATCCGGAGCAGGTGTTGACGCAACTCCAGCCACAGGGCGTGCGTCACCCGGGGACCAGTATGTTCGGGATCAACGGACGGTTCGTGTACGCGAGGGCGAGTCTTAGGTTCTGAGCCAAGGTCGAAGCCCACACCGCCGTTGGGTGTCGCCCCTTCGGCTCCCGTCGCCTACGCCCTTTCGAGAACCGACAACGTCTCGATGTGGTACGTAGTCGGGAACATATCGAACGCTTCCAGCGAGATCGCTTTGTATCCGAACGTCGCGAAGTTGAGGATGTCGCGCGTCAGCGTCGCGGGGTCGCAGGAGACGTAGATGATTCGGTTCGGGCGGCCGGCGGCTATCGCGTCGAGCTCCAGCGGGTCCAACCCACGGCGCGGGGGGTCCACGATCGTGGTCGAGCCCTTCAGCTGGAGGCCGGTAGCGAGGGCGGTGCCGACGCTCAGGGGGAGACGCTCGATCTTGACTCCGTTGGCTTTGGCGTTTCGGCCGAGGTCGTCGAACGCCACCGGGCTCCACTCGATTGCGGTGACGTCTCGCCCCTTCAAGGCGAGCGGAATTGAGAAGAGGCCGACGCCGCAGAAAAGATCGACCACGCGCGCGCCCGGTTCGACTTCGGCAGCCTTCATCACCGCTTCGAGCAGGCCTTCGGTCAGGAAGCGGTTGGCCTGGAAGAAACTCATGACATTGTGGTGGAGCGCCATGCCACCGACGTTCTGCTCGATGCGGATGTCCCCGTAAATCGTGACCGCTTCGTTCTTCGACGTCTTAAGCGCGAGGCCGCTGAGACCGAGTTCGTGCGAGTGACGCCTTAAGACCGACGTGAGGGCGGCTTCCGATGCGACGAGGACGAGGCCCGAGCCGGTGAACGACTCGGCGATCTCGACGGAACCGGCTTTGACGCCAGAGCCGCTGAGAGCGCGAACGACGATGTCGATGAGACCCCGCATCCGCTCCGAGACCTGGAGGCAAGAGGCGGCGGGGACGACGCGATGCGAGCGCTCTTCAAAGAAGCCGAGGGTGAAACCGTCATCAAGACGCGCGCCGTGAAGTTCGACGCGTGAGCGCCATCCGAACTCCGGGCCGGAGGTCCAGCGCGAGACGGGCAGGTCGATGTGAGCGCGGCCCAGGAGTTCCTGAAGGGCCTCCTTCTTGGCCTCCTCCTGGGCGGCGGGCCTGGCCGTCTGATAGTGACATCCGCCGCACCGAGAGGCGACACCGCACGGGGCGGTCCGTCGGTCCGCATGAGCCGTCTCGACCGTCAACACCTCGCCGAAGAGCACGCCCTTCCGTTTCGACTTGACCGTAACCGTCACGTCTTCGCCTTTGAGGGCGCCCCGCGCGAAGACGGTCTGGCCGTCGATCTGAAGCAGGCCGTACCCGCCGTTCACGGCTCGCAAGACTTTCCCGCGCAGGATCTCGCCGGTCACTCAATTTCGGCCAGAAGGAAACGCGGGAGACCGAAGTGTTGCAGGACCTTTCGTCGCACGGATTCTCCGATCAGGGTCTCATAGACGGTCGCGGGCATCCGGGACTTATACGCTGCGGTGGCGTCCCGGGTTGCTTGTTCGATCGCCGCCCGCACGACGGTGCCGAGGGCGGCGGAGGCGGCGTCAACCAGCCGGTCCTCAACCTTCTCAAGGGCCTTGTCGGCGTCGAAGGCCTTGTCCTTAGCCACCGACTTTGAGATTTCAACCAGGCGCCGCCTCGCCTCCCTGACCGCGCCTTCGATCTCGGGCCGTGCGGTCAAGGCGCCCACCCGCCCTTCGAGCGTCCGGATGGCTCCGCCAAGACCGCGACGGCTCGGGCCCTCCGCGAGAAGCGCGCGACGGTAGCGGTCTACCGCCGCCGTGATCTCGGTCTCGCAGAACTTCAGGGAGCGGATCTTCTGTTTGCGCGAGAAGGAGTGGGCGTGAGCGTCGAAGGCGTCGGTGATCCCGCGAAGGACTACACGGGTGGGCACGCCCTTCTTCCGCAGCTTCGCGAGAAACACCCAGTCGGCGTTCGAGATGAAGAGCGGGTCGCCGCGGCGCAGGACGAACGCTCGCTCGATGTCGCGGAAGAACGCGATCTCAGGACCGTCTTCGGGCGCCCTGGTCACGCGCGCGTCGTCCGCAGCTGCCGCACTTCGCCGGAGACGAGCGAGCGAACGCCGCCCTCTTCGTCGCGCACGATGAGATGGCCTTCGGGACTCACGTCGAGGAGGGTCACCCGCTTTTCGAGGTCGCCCTCGACGATGCTGGCTTCCTCGCCCCAGCAGGGGACGGAGAGGGCTTTCCAGGCCTCTACGATCTGCGGGCCGGAGTCTCCACCGCGGACCACACCAAGGACGCGCGCGGTGATGTCGGCCACGAGCGACGGACGATCGACCTCGATCCCAAAAGCGCTCAGGGCGGCGGCGTTGGGCGCGACTTGAGGATCGACGGGGGCGGACTCCACGTTGATGCCGATGCCGACGAAAACACGCGCTCTCCCGGAGAGCAGACTCGACTCGCACAGAATACCGCACACCTTGAGGCCGCCAATCAACACGTCGTTGGGCCACTTAACGTCCGCGGGCGCGCCGAGATGCCGGAGCGCGCCCGCGACGGCCGCGCCGACGCCGAGCGGCAGCACGGATAGTCGAGATACCTGGAGGCCAGGGGCGGTGATGGTGAGGGCTATGGAGTCCCGGGGTGAGAACCAGACGTTGGATCCACGCCCGCGCCCGCTGGTCTGCGCCTCCGCGACGACGATCGCGACCCCGCTCTCCAGAGAGGGGAGATGTTTTGCGACAATCTCCCGGGCGTCGTCATTGGTCGAGCCCGTGATCTGGCGATGGAACACCGTGACGTCGTCCAGACCAGCCGCGGCCAGCGCCCGTTCGTAATCGGTCGGGCCGAGACTCATCGTACGCGAATCAACCGTGGGCCGGAGCCGCGGCGAGTTCGATCTCTTTCACCAGGGATCCGAGTTCGAACCCGGGCCCCTCGACGACGGCGAGCGTCCTGAGGGAAAGGACGCGAGTGGCGCCCAGGATATCGGCTTCGGCCTTCTTGAAGACAGCCAGCACCGTCTCCGGCGCCGCGATGGTCAGAGAGGTCACGTGGCGACCGACGGTTCCACCCGCCAGCGTCTTCGCGCGATTGATGGCGCCCAAAGCACCCTTCGCGAGTTCATAGACCTCCGCGTGCTCGAGCGATGTTCCCAAGGGCGCGAGTTCGCTCGTCTCCGGCCAGGACGCGAGGTGGATCGACTTCTTCCCGTCTCCGGCGAAATCCCAACTCCACGCTTCTTCGGTGACGTACGGAAGGTAGGGAGCGAGGAGCCGAAGCAGAATGCTCAGTCCCTGACGCAGCGCCAAAACCGCCGAGGCACGTCCCCCAGGATCCGACTCGCTCCGCGCGCGGCCCTTCGCGAGTTCGAGGTAGCTGTCGGCGAAGCTGTCCCAGAAGAAACGCTCGATCACATCGAGCGCCTGGGCGTAGTCCATAGAGTCGAAATACGCGGTGGTGGTTTCGATGACGCCTTGAAGCTGGTGGAGGAAACCGAGATCGAGCGGATGGGTGATCGGTCCCGCAGGGGCCTCCTGTCCCAGAACGTAGCGCGCAGCGTTGTACACCTTCACCACCAGCCGCCGACCGACCTTCAGCACTTTCTCGTCGAAGGCAGTATCGACGCCGAGGCGCGCGGCCAGGGACCAGTAGCGCACCGCATCCGCGCCGTACTGATCGAGGAGATGCATCGGCGTCACCACGTTGCCCTTGCTCTTCGACATCTTCTTGCGATCGGGATCGAGAACCCAGCCGGAGATGGCCACGCGTTTCCACGGGATCGTGCCCTCGTGCAGCCACGCCTTGGCGATCGTGTAGAAAGCCCAGGTCCGGATGATCTCGTGACTCTGCGGACGCACGTCCATGGGGAACAGCTTCTGGTGGCGCTGCGGATTCAGGGTCCAGCCGCTCACGATCTGCGGCGATAGCGAGCTCGTGAACCAGGTGTCGAAGACGTCGGGGTCGGCGGTGAAACCGCCCGGCCGGTCACGTTGAGTCTCCGAGAAACCGGTCGGGGCATCGACGGTGGGGTCGATGGGCAGGCGCGACGCTTCAGGCACCATGGGCGAGGCGAAGTCCGTCTCGCCAAGGGCTGCGACCCTGTACCAGACCGGGATCGGCACGCCGAAGTAGCGCTGCCGCGAAACGCACCAGTCGATCTGGAGGTTCTCGGTCCAGTTCCTGAAGCGCAGGCGCATGAAGTCCGGATGCCACGAAATTCTGTCGCCCATCTCGATCAGCTTGTCGCGCTGATTGAGGAGGCGGACAAACCACTGGCGCGACGAGACGAATTCGAGAGGACGGTCGCCCTTCTCGTAAAACTTCACGGCGTGTTCGAGGGGCTCGGGCTCGGCGACGAGCGGGGCGGCGCCGTTCTTGTCCGCGGACCCGAGGGGATCGCGCAGGGCCTCGACCACGAGGCGTCGTGATTCCGACATCGACTTGCCGAGGATGGTGGCGTACGCGGCGTTCGCGGCCGCTGCGTCCTGAGAGGGAAACTCCGCGGTGCCGAACTCCACCGCCGCCATGCGGCCATCGCGACCGATGGTCTGACGCAGCGGGAGTTTCTGCTCGCGCCACCACAAGACGTCGGTGGCATCGCCGAACGTACACACCATCAGAATGCCGGTGCCCTTCGCGGGATCGACGAGGGGCGAACCGAAAATGGGAACCGGCGTGCGGAATAGCGGCGTGATGGCATTACGTCCGATGAGCGCCTTGTAGCGCTCGTCGTCGGGATGGGTGGCGACGGCCACGCAGGCCGGCAGCAGTTCGGGCCGCGTGGTCGCGATGGCGAAGTCGCGGCCTCCGCCATCCTGAATGGCGAAGCGGATCCTGTGGAAGGCGCCCTTCATGGGCCGATCTTCAACCTCCGCCTGGGCCACCGCGGTCTTGAAGTCCACGTCCCACATGGTGGGCGCTTCGAGGGTGTAGACGTGCTTCTTCTCGAACAGGTCCAGGAACGACAACTGCGCGATCCGCCGCGAGTGTTCGCTGATCGTCGAGTATTCCTGGGTCCAGTCCACGGAAAGGCCGAGGCGTTGCCACAGAGCCTTGAACGTTTTCTCGTCTTCCGCCGTTAGCTTGACGCACAGCTCGATGAAGGCGCCGCGTTGCAGTTTTCGGGGCGCGAGCTTTCGAGTGGCGTCGTCCGCCTGCTCAAGCGTCGAGACGTCGAAGGCTAAAGCCCCCGGCTCGCAGCGAACGTGGAAGTAGTTCTGGACCCGCCTCTCGGTAGGGAGGCCGTTGTCGTCCCACCCCATCGGATAGAACACATTGCGGCCGCGCATGCGCTGGTAGCGGGCGATGACGTCGGTCTGGGTGTAGCTGAAGACATGGCCGACATGGAGCGAACCCGAGACCGTCGGCGGCGGCGTGTCGATGACGTAGGCAGGGGCGTCCGACACTTCGGAGAATCGATAGGTGGATGTCTCCTCCCAGACCTTCGACCATTTCTCTTCGGCTTCCTTCGACTCGAACTGCGAAGGCACGGATTCAGGATTGAAACGGCTCAATGGAACCTCACTCATCTCTCTGGCGTGACCCGCCCGCGACTGGCTTTAATGCGGGTGAATGGGAATCGGACGGCGCGACGCTCTGGTTTTGTGGCGCGATCGAAGCGCCGGCCAGGCGAGGAATCAGTCGCGTTCGGACTCGGCGCGAGCTTTGATTCGCTCGATCTCGGCCTTGATCAATTGCTCCGCTAGGCCTGGGATGACATCCCAGGCGATCTCGCGAATGACGCGCTCAGAGACCTGCGAGATCACGCGCTGGGCAATCTGTTGAACCATATCCACGGGGACCGCGACTTCCGCCGAAGGCAGAGTCGCCGCAGCGGGGAGCGGACTTGCGCTGAGCGGAGTCGAAGCGGCTGGCGCCGTTTCGGCGAGATTGACGAGGCCGGCGAACGACGCCGGGCCGGCGATCGCGGCGGCGCGCTTAAGGGTTTCAGGGGCCACCGGGTCCGCGGACGGAGTGGGCCGGTCGGTACGCGGGGGGAGCCCGATCGCGGCCGCGGGGGCTCGAGCGGCCTCGGGTTTGGGCGCCGGCCGTTCCTCGGGCAAATGCAGGGGCTCCGGCTCGTCAGGTGCAAACTCGTGCTCGCTCGCGAACTCCTCGGGAACAGGGGTCGGAGCGGTGACCGCCGGCGCCGAAGCGGGCGGCAGGGTGCTCGCTAACTTCTTATGCACCCCTTCGGCCTCAGACTCAACCCGCTCGGCCTCCATTCCGGCGGGCGGTGGGACCTCCCCGCCCTGGGGTGCCTCGAACTCTCCGGTCGGAGAGACAGGCTCCATCTCCTCCATGGTCTCGATTTCTTCGACGACCTCACCGGCCGCCCCTGTCGCTTCGCCGTCCAGCCGGCCATGAAGTGTTTGGGAGAATGAGGGCTCAGCTCCCGTGGTGAGAACTTCGGGTTCGAGGGAGGCGAAGACGGGCGCATCGAGCGAAAGGCTCCGCGCCGCGAGTTCGCGCACACCCGACGGAACTTCAACCGTGGACACCGGGTGGGTTTCCGAGTCATCGTAAGTGTAGGCGTGAGTCACGGTTTCTTCGGGAATGTCGGCATCGGCGACGTCCATGGTGTGGAAGACGTGCTCGGGCTTCCCGGCCGCCCCGGGGCGCTCGAGGTCGGGGAGGTCGAGCCGTCCCACCGCCGCCGTGGACCGTTCGGCCAGTATCTCTTTGACTCGCGCCACCAGAGCTGGCGGATCGAAAGGCTTGGATACGTTGCCCAGGGCGCCCACCGCGCGCGCACGCTCGGCGTCGTAAGGCTCAAAGGCTCCGTTCAGGAAAAGTACGGGCACGTCCTTCAGCGCAGGCGAGGCCCGCAGGGCTTCGCAGACCTGGTAGCCATCGAGTTGGGGCATGATCACGTCGCACAGAACCAGGTCGGGCAGAAATGTCATGGCCTTGTCCACGGCGAGGCGGCCGTTCCCAGCGGTGACCACCTCAAACTCATCGGAAGGGAACGTCAGCTCGACGACCTTCTGGATAGTGATGCTGTCGTCGGCAAGGAGCAGTTTTTTTCGCATTTCCGTTTGGCAGCCCCGATGAAATTTCCTTCTCGCGCACCCTCTTTAGCCGGCAAATCGCCAGAGGACCCCCGGTCAAGGCGTCTCAATAGACGATAGTTCTCCAAGCTCCGCCGTGTCAATCATCTCTGAGGCGGGGGGCCGCAGACTCGAACGGACCGCCATGCTTAGCCCCCCGCACCCCCGCGCTTCGGCCGGAGTGACAAACGAGCGCAAGCGACTTTGCTCTGGAGGCAGTCCGCGAAGCGGAGTGCCTCAGGAATCCGGCCTTCGCTTGGCTGAGGTTTGGGCGGCAGACTCAAACGAACCGCCGTGCTTAGCCCCCCGCACCCCCGCGCTGCGGCCGGATGAGCGCCTTGAGCACCGCTTGGGCCTTCATGTCCTCGAGGGCTTGGGACGCCCTTTCCAGACTGTACTCGCGAGTGACGAAGCCGGCCCAGTCGAAGCGTTCCCGTGTGCGTTCCAAACCGCCGAGGGCGAGGTAGAGGTGCCGGAACTCATATCCCCAGGAGCCCAGCAGGGTCACGTGCTTGCGGTTCAAGTGACGATGGGGCGAAATCGTGATGTGCCCCGCGTCCGTGTACTGCCCGACCACGACCAAACGCCCTCCGTCCCGGACGAGTTCCAGACCCTCGCGAACCGCGGCCGGGTTTCCCGTCGCTTCGATCACCAGGTCGGCGCCTCGACCCTGCGTCTGATCCAGTACCCACCGCTTTCGTTCCTCGGGATCGCGAACGGCGTCGAGGCCAATCACATCGTCCGCGCCACGCGCCCGCGCGGCCTCAATACGGTTCGAGGGTCCGCCGATCATGAGCACCCGGCCCGCGCCGCACAGCTTCGCGAAAATGGCCGCACTCTGGCCCACGGGTCCGGCGCCCTGAACGAGCACCGTGTCGCCAAAGACGACGCCTCCGCGCTCGACCGCCGAGAAGCCGGTGGGCAGGCCGCATCCGCCCCCCATGAAATCGTTTACGGTCACGCCTCCTTTCAGCTTCACCGTGCGCACCCCGGGCCGGAGCTCGATGTGGGTGGCCCATCCGCCGAGCAGACCGTCCAGGGCGCTGGTGGTGATTCCGTAGACGCGCCGGTTCGGACACCTCGTCTCCTGCTTCGCCACCAGGCAGGAGTAGCAGGAGCCGCACTGCCCGAAGACGTCGTAAAACGTGACCACATCGCCCGGATGGATCTCCTCGCCGAACGGGTCGCGCGGGCCCCCGGCGGTTTCGACGACGCGTCCGCACGAGACGTGACCGGGGATGATCGGCCAGGGCACTTTATCGAGCCGCCCCTCGTGAAGATGCACGTCGGTTCCGCAGACTTCGCTCGCCAGGGTCTCCAGCAGGATGCCGCCTTGGTGAAGTTTGGGGCGCTCGTGTTCCCGTAGCTCGAGGGGAGCGTGGGGCGCCCTCATCCAGACGGCTTTGGCGTTTTTCACACTCCACTTCTTATCACCGTTAGACTTCCCTGGTTAGACCATGTACGAGAGACACTTCGGGTTCTCTGAAAAACCCTTCAATCTGACTCCAGATTCTCGGTATCTCTTCCTGTCGTCGAACCACCAGGAGGCTTACGCGAATCTCGGGTTAGGCGTGTAGGAGGGAAGCGGCCTCTTGCTGCTCGTAGGCGAAGTCGGGACGGGGAAGACCACCCTCATTCGGCACTTCCTCTCCCAGGTTGGACCGGACATTCGAACCGCCGTCATCCTCTATCCGGCCCTCTCCGCGGGCGAGCTTTTCCACGCCATCCTCCAGGACCTCGGCGTTACCTTCGCGGGAGGCACTCTCAAGGACGCCGTGGACGCGCTGGTCAAGGCGCTCACCGAGGCGAAGGCGCTCAACCTGAAAGTGGTCGTGCTCATAGACGAAGCGCAAGATCTAAAGCCTCACGTGCTCGAGCAGCTTGGCCTGCTCCCCAACCTTGAGACCGAACGAGGGAAGCTCCTGACCCTGGTACTCGTGGGCCAGCCGGAGCTTGAAGAGATGCTGGAGCGACCGTCGCTGCAAAAGCTCTCGCAGCGCATCACTTCGCGCTTCCGGCTGGAGCCCTTGTCCCTTGAGCAGTCCCTCAGATATGTGAGGCATCGTCTGGTGGTGGCCGGGGGGAGCGGAGCGGAGATCGAGGACGGCGCAGCGCGACGGGTCTACACCCTTTCGGGCGGCGTGCCGCGCGTCATGAACTTGCTGTGCGATCGCGCGCTTCTGGGCGCGTTTGGCCGGGGTCAGAAAAGTGTCGACGAAGGTCTGGTGGAGGCTGCCGCCGCTGAGGTTCTGCCTCCGGACCCCACCGAAGGGCCAGGGATACCGAGGCGCTATGTGGAGGCCCTGGGTCTTTTCGCTCTCGGCCTGCTCCTGGTGCTCCCGCTCCGCTATTGCCGGGCGCTCAATCCGACGGCATCCGGTCCGCCCCGGCAGACGACCGCAACCCCGCCCGCCAACGCACTTCCGACCGGCGCCCCGACGCTCCCGGCCTTGTCTTCGCTCGAGGGCGGAGCGCTCAAGCGCTCGAGAGTCGCTCCGTGATCAACTCGTGAAGGTGGGCGATCCGCTCTGACGCACCGAAGCAGGCAGGCCACCACCTTGCGCTCCATTCACGACCTGGAAACTCCGGCGGTTTTGATCGACCTCGACCGGCTGGAGAAAAACATTGCACGGATGGGCGCCCGGGCGCGCGAAGCCGGGGTCGGCCTACGGCCTCACGCCAAGACGCACAAGGTCCCCGAGATCGGCTGGATGCAGATGAGGGCCGGGGCCACCGGCCTTTCGCTCGCCAAGACCTCCGAGGCCGAAGTGTTCGCGAAGTTTGGTTTCGAGGATCTGTTCGTGGCCTACCCCGTGGTGAGCCCCTCGAAAGCGGACCGGCTGGTCGCGCTTTCGCGCCGGGTCCGGCTGTGCGTGGGCGTCGATAGTCTCGAAGGCGCCGAAGTCCTCGGCGCGGCGGCGGCCCGATCGGGAACGACCCTGAGCGCGAGTCTCAAGGTCGATAGCGGATTTCACCGCGTGGGTGTGGCCCCGAAGGACGCGGTTTCGGTGGGAACGCGCATGGCCGCGGTCAAGGGCATTTCACTGACCTCGGTATTCACCCACGCGGGCCAGGCGTATCACCGCGCCAACCCCGCGGAGATCGAGAGCGATAACCGCGATGAAGCGACCATCGTGGCCGAGGCCGCGGAAGGTTTGCGCAAAGCCGGTGTGGCTATCGAAACGGTATCCGTGGGGTCGACACCCACGTCGCGTTTTGGTTTCGCTCACGAAGGCATCACCGAAGCAAGACCCGGGAACTATGTTTATCTCGACCGCACCCAGGTCGGCCTGGGGACGTGCGGCGTCGACGAATGCGCGATGTCGATTCTCGCCACCGTGGTCAGCCACGGCGCCCCGGATCGCGTGGCCCTGGACTCCGGGAGCAAGACGTTGTCGAGCGATGGCCTGCGTCCTTCGGCCGACGGCTTCGGTCTGATTCTCGGCACGAAGTCGCGGGTGACGCGATTGTCGGAAGAGCACGGCGTGGTCCTGGTCGAGCCCGGCGATACCTTCAAGGTGGGAGAGCGCGTCCGCGTTCTGCCCAACCACGCCTGCGTAGTCTCGAACCTCCACGACCGTGTCTACGGGGTTCGCGGCGAGACGGTGGAGGTAGTGTTTGAGGTGGCGGCCCGCGGCTGCGTGGACTAACAGCCCGTGGTGAAAGTCCGCCGTGCCCAAGGGCAGACTTCGCGCTCCGGGCGAACCGAGCCACTCTGGACTTGATGGGCAAACCCCGCTTGGTTTACCTACACTCAGTCGGGCCTTTTTCTTTGTACGCGGTAATGTAGGGGGCGCAAAGAGAGAGGTCCCCATGATCCTGAGAACGATGCTCGCGGTAATCATCCTCGCCGCGCCCGTCCACGCGGAAGTCGTTCGCATCGACGTCACGTCGCGGACCGATGTGCTCGCCGGCAAAGGGTTCGGCGCCGCCGGTCCTTACGAGCGGCTGTCGGGCCGGATCTACTTCACGGTCGATCCGCGCAACACCGTCAATCAGATCATCGCCGACATCGACAAGGCGCCGAGAAACGCCGCCGGCCAGGTGGAGTTCTCCTCTGACTTCTATCTGATCAAGCCGAAGGATCCGAGCCGCGGCAACGGCACGCTGCTTTACGAGGTGGTGTCGAATCGCGGCGGCAAGGGCATGGTCGGGTTCTTCAATTTCGCCGCCGCCGGCGTCGACCCGCACACCGCCGCGCAGTTTGGCGACGGCTTCCTGCTCGAACAGGGCTTCACGCTGATGTGGATCGGCTGGCAGTTCGATCCGCCGATGCACGATGGTCTCGTCCGCGTGTCTGCGCCGATCGCGCGCGAAGCCGACGGCCGCGCCATCCAGGGCCTGGTCCGCAGCGACTTCATTGTCAACGCAAC
>JANLWV010000165.1:0-3413 GCA_031364765.1 Vicinamibacteria bacterium | reverse complement strand
AGGGACCTCATATTGCCCAGGTTCAGGCCGCCGTCCATCGAAGTGGTGCTGTTGGTGAGGATGACGTCGTTGTTGCCGCTGTCGATCCGAAAGTCGCTCCGCAGTTCAAGGGCCACCGACGACCCCTCACGGACGATTTCCGCGGTACCGGAGGCCGAATGGCCGGCCGCGCCCGAAATCGAAGCCCGCCGAAGAATCGTTGGGCTGCCGGGAGTCGGGGTGACCGACGGTGTCGGTGTCGACGCAGGCGTTGCCGTCGGCGCAGGCGTTGCCGTCGGCGCAGGCGTGGCCGTCGGCGCTGGCGTTGCCGCAGGCGTCGGCGTCGGGCTTGCGGCCCCGGAGGGAGCCGCGGGTCCCGAGCTTCCTCCGCAGGCGGAAAAGAGCGCAGGCAGGGTGAGAAGGGCGTAAGGAGCTAGGGATCGAGTCATAGAAACCTCATGGGATTCGATGCTACCGCCCTCCGCGGGGTTACCACCAAGGGGGGCAGGCTAGGGTCTCAGCCAGCCTGAGGTTCGAGTGTGGTTGTCGATCACCGAAGCGTCGCGGTCGGGTCCGACCGAGACCAGAGGCACCTCCACTCCCACGAGGTCAGCGATCTTCCTGATGTAATCGCGCGCCTCCTGTGGCAGCTCACGCCAGTCGCGGGCGTGACCCGTGGTCGTCTTCCAGCCCTTCATGCTCTCGTAAATGGGCTGGCACTCCTGGTAGATCGTCGCATCGGAAGGAATGTCGTCGAGCCGCGTGTTGCGATACCGGTACCCCACGCAGATGGGTATCTCCTCGAGCGGGTCGAGCACGTCGAGCTTGGTGAGGACCATGCCGTCAAAGCCGTTCACGCGGGCCGAATAGCGGGCGACCACGGCATCGAACCATCCGCAGCGACGCGGCCGTCCGGTGGTGGCGCCGTACTCGCCACCGCGCGCTCGCAGTCCTTCGCCGATCTCGTCCTTGAGCTCGGTGGGCAGGGGTCCGGCCCCGACGCGGGTGGTATAGGCCTTCACAATGCCGAGGACGCCGTCGATCTTCGACGGCGGAATCCCGAGTCCCGTAACCACCCCTCCGATCCCGGCGGATGACGAGGTGACAAACGGGTAGGTGCCGTGATCGAGGTCGAGCAGGGTCGCCTGCGCTCCTTCGAAGAGGACGGCATAGCCCTCGGTCATTTCACGATGCAGCAGGGCTGCGACGTCTCTCACCCGCGGGGCGATGCGGACGCCAAAGGCCTCAAGATCGTCGGCGGTGGCCTTCCAGTCAATATCGTTCGAAACTCCATAACCGCGGCAGAGAGCCTCGAAGTGCTCGCGCAGCGCCCCGAGCTTGGAGTCGATTCGGTCGCGCAGGAGCAGGTCGGAGATCCGCATGCCCCGTCGAGCCGCTTTGTCTTCGTAACAGGGGCCGATGCCCCGGCCCGTGGTGCCTAGCTTCGCGCTGCCCTTCCGCTCTTCGCTCATCAGGTCCAGAGCGCGATGGTGCGGAAGCAGAACGTGAGCGCGATCGGAGATGACGAGGTTCGCCGCGACATCGATACCGAGGGACCCGACCTCGCGCGCCTCGGCGTCGAACGCCACCGGGTCGATGACCAGACCGGATCCGAGGACGCAGAGAACACCTTCATGGAGGATCCCGGATGGAATCAGGTGCAGGACGAGCTTTCGATCGCCGCGGATGACGGTGTGCCCGGCGTTATGGCCCCCGTTGAACCGGGCCACGATCTCGAAGGCCGGGGTGATGAGATCGACGACCTTGCCCTTGCCCTCGTCGCCCCATTGGCCGCCAATGATTGCAATGTTCGGCATAGGGGCGTTCTTCGCGGGGCCTGGGGTTTGGGGTAGGGGGAGCGACCGCCCAAGAGTCTCGGGCAGAAACGCGGATTGTAGGGAGGCCGGTCGCGAAAAGGCAAGGCGAAAGATCTCCTAAGATCGGATCTGCGCGCTCATGATCCAAATCACCCTCACCGGAAACGACCTCTCGGTCAAAGACCTCGCTGCGGTTGCCGGGGGGGCGCCGGTTCGCTACAGTGGCTCGGCCGTCGCGGCCATGAAGGCGTCCCGATCGGTGGTGGACAGCGCGGTGGCGCGGGACGAGGTGATCTACGGCGTGAACACCGGTTTCGGCAACTTCGCCGATGTGCGGATCGGGGCCACTGATCTGGAAGGGTTGCAAAAAAACCTGGTCCGGTCACACGCCGCCGGGGTGGGTACGACGCTTTCCACTCGGGAAACGCGCGCCCTGATGGTTCTCCGCGCCAACGTTCTGGCCAAGGGTTTCTCGGGAGCGCGGGTCGAGACCGCGCAGCTTCTGATCGACTGCCTCAATCGGGGCATCCACCCGAACGTCCCCGAGCAAGGATCGGTCGGCGCCTCGGGCGATCTCGCTCCCCTCGCCCACGTGGCCCTCCTCCTCATCGGCGAGGGCGAGTGCGAATTCAAGGGTCAGGCCATGAAGGCCGGCGACGCGCTTCTCGCCGCCTCGTTGAAGCCCGTAACCCTCGGCCCGAAGGAAGGGCTGGCCCTGATCAACGGCACCCAGCTCATGACCGGCATCGCCGGTCTCGCTCTGCTCGAAGCCGAGACTCTGGCGCGGACCGCGGATGTGGTGGCGGCGATGACCGTGGATGCCCTGCTCGGCACCGACGTCGCCTTCGATCCGCGGATCCACGCGGCTCGGCCTCATGCGGGCCAGGCCGCATCCGCCCGAAATCTCCGGCGGCTTCTGGCCGGCAGCGCCATGCGCGAGTCGCATCGGAACTGCGGTCGCGTTCAGGACGCGTACTCCCTTCGTTGCGCGCCCCAGGTTCACGGCGCCGTTCGCGATGCCCTCGCCTTTGTCCGCCGGACCATCGAGATCGAGATGAACAGCGCCACCGACAACCCCATGGTCTTCGCCGACTCCTCGGAACTGCTCTCCGGCGGGAACTTTCACGGCGAGCCGGTGGCCATGGCTGCCGACTTCCTGAAGATTGCAGCCGCGGAGCTCGGGGGCATCAGCGAGAGGCGGATCGAGCGCCTGGTCAACCCTTCCCTCTCCGGCCTCCCCGCGTTTTTGACCGAAGACGGCGGCCTCCGCTCCGGTTTCATGATGGCCCATGTCACCGCCGCCGCCCTCGCGTCCGAAAATAAATCGCTCGCTCATCCGGCGAGCGTCGACTCGATCACCACCTCGGCCAACAAGGAAGATCACGTTTCGATGGGATCCATAGCGGCGCGACAGGCGCGCTCCGTGGTGGCAAATGTACGCCTTATTCTGGCCATCGAAGCCCTGGCCGCCGCCCAGGCCATCGAGTTTCATCGGCCCCTTCGAACCTCGGCGGCCCTCGAAGCCGTCCACGCCTTCCTGCGCGGCGCGATTCCGAAATACGACTCGGACCGGATCATTGGTCCAGAAATCGAGACAGCCGCGGAACTTGTCAAGAA
>JANLWV010000095.1:0-12449 GCA_031364765.1 Vicinamibacteria bacterium | reverse complement strand
CCACGATCGACCTGCGCGACCATCTTCTGGCGCAGTTGCGTCATGATGCCTCGCCCGGAATCGTGCGCGACCTGGGCGAAGGGATCATCCAGAATCTGGACGACGACGGGTACCTCAGATCCCACGATCCCGCCTGCGAGTTGAACGATCACACCACGTGCGGACGAATCGTGCCGACCACCCTCGACGAGGTCTGCGTGGCTATGGGCTTCGACCCCGAGACCCATCGGAAAGAGGCCGAAGACGCGCTCCAGCTCGTGCAGACGTTCGATCCCGCCGGCGTGGGCGCCCGGGATCTCTGCGAGTGTCTGCTCATCCAGCTTCGTTTCTTCGGTTTTGGCCAAACCCCCGCCGCGACCATCGTGACGTCGCACATGCGGGCGCTGGAGATGCGCGATGTGGCGGGTCTGGTGCGCGCTCTCCACAAGCCCGAAGCCGAGGTTCTGGACTGGCTCGATCTGATCGAGGGCCTCGATCCGCGCCCGGGCAGCACGCTTTCCGCCAAGCCTCCGTCGTACGTGGTTCCGGATGTGATGATCTACAAGAAAGACGGAGTGTTCGTCGTGGAACTGAACGACGACTCCCTACCGCGCCTCCGCATTTCGTCAAGCTACCGCCAGTTTCTGAGCGCCGGCTCCGCGGCGGACGACGAAGCGAAGACGTATGTGCGGGACAAGATGCGGAGCGCCCTCTTCCTGATCAAGAGCGTCGATCAAAGACAGCGGACGCTCTACAAGGTGGCCGATTCCATCGTGAGGCGACAGTCAGGCTTCTTCGAATCCGGGACCTCGGCGCTCAAACCGATGGTCCTCCGGGATGTGGCCGACGATATTGCAATGCACGAGTCGACAGTGTCCCGCATCGTCCAGAACAAGCATGCGCACACGCCTCAGGGCGTTCTGCCCCTCAAGTTCTTCTTCCACTCCGGTCTCAAAGGAGACTCGGGCGAGTCGATCAGTTCGGTGGCGATCAAGGAGACGATCCGCCGCATGATCGACGCCGAGACTCCGGGCAAGCCTCTCTCCGACGCCCAGATCGGCCAGGTTCTCTCGTACCAGGGGACCACCATCGCGCGAAGGACGGTGGCAAAGTATCGCGAGGAGATGCGAATCCCTTCATCGTCCGAGCGCAAAGGCCGGCCGCGGTGAGAGGGCCCTCGCTCCCCAAGGTTCCGGTCAAAGCCCTCCTGAGCGAAGAGGCGGCTCCCATGGGCCTGCGCCTCCTCGGGGGAAAGGCCGGCCTCAAGAATCTCATCGACCGGTCACGGGTTCAAAGACCAGGGCTGGCCCTCACCGGTTTCACCCGCTACCTGAGCCCCGGCCGGGTGCAGATCCTGGGCGGCAGCGAATCGTCCTACCTGCGGACCCTGAAGGTAAAGCAGCGCGCGTCCGTTCTGCGCCGGCTTATGGCCCGGCAGCTTTGTTGTGTCGTGGTGACCCGGGGCCTCGAGGTCCCCCCCGAACTCCAGCGGGAAGCGGAGGCCCGTGGCATCCCCCTGCTCACCACCGCGCTCGATTCGACCGCGTTCATCAAGCGCCTGACCGAGTTCCTGGAGGATCGGCTGGCCCGCACCGCCCGGCTGCACGGAGTCCTCATCGATGTTCTCAGTGTCGGAGTGTTCATCCGAGGCGAGAGCGGCATAGGGAAATCGGAGTGCGGCCTGGAGCTCGTCGATCGTGGGCCTCGAATGGTGTCCGACGATGCTGTCGACATCAAGGCGACGAGCCGAGGCCTCCTCGGGGCCTCGCCCCAGGCGACGCGGGACCACATGGAAATCCGCGGCCTGGGGATACTCAATATCCAGGATCTTTATGGCGTCTCTGCGGTAAGTCCGGAACTGACCATCGACCTCATTGTTCAACTCGAAAAGTGGAATCCAAGGAGGGCCTACGATCGCCTCGGCCTCAATCGCGAAACCCAGGCGATTCTGGGTGTTGCGGTTCCGCTTCTCCGTCTTCCCGTAGCGCCTGGCCGTAATGTGGCGCTTCTGGTTGAGCTCGCGGCCAAGAACCTGCTGCTTCGAGATCGAGGTCACGACGCTACCGCCACCCTTCTGAGCCGAGTGGACGCTCAGGGGGGGGCAGACCCGAGGGGCAGGGAATGAAGGCGTCTCGCGTTTCCCCCAGACGGCAGGCCGAGATCGTTCTGATCTCGGGCCTTTCCGGATCGGGAAAGTCCCACGCCGCCAATGCGCTTGAGGACCTTGGTTTTTTCTGCGTCGACAATCTGCCCATCCAACTCCTGCCCGGCTTCGTCACCTTCCTGAAGTCATCGGCCATTCCCCGGGCCGCCCTGGTGGTGGACATGCGCGAGCCGAACTTCGTGGCGCAATTCGGTAAGGCCTTCCAGAAACTGAAGGGCCAGCCAGTCAAGGTCAGCCTGATCTTCCTGGAGGCTTCAGACGCGGCGCTGATCCGCCGTTTTTCCGAGACGCGCCGGGCTCACCCCCTCGCGACAAATCAGCCGGTCCGCGACGGGCTTCGCGAGGAACGCCAGGCCCTCACCTCGATTCGCCGGCTGGCCGACTTCATCCTCGACACCTCGACCCTCAGCGTGCACGACCTGAAGGGCTATATCCAGGAGCATTTCGATGCTCGAAAAGAGGGGAGCGGCCTTGTTCTCACCGTGCTCTCTTTCGGCTTCAAACTCGGACTGCCCGCCGAGGCCGACCTCGTTTTCGACGTGCGCTTTCTGAAGAATCCTCACTTTGACCCGAGGCTCCGTCGTCTCACCGGTCTCGACCCAAGGATCGTGCGGTTTCTGAAACAGGCGCCGGGAACGGTCGAGTTTCAGTCGAGGCTTCTGGACTTTCTGAGCTTTGTGGTTCCGAAGTACGTGGCCGAGGGCAAGGCCTATCTGACCATCGGCATCGGGTGCACCGGCGGCCGTCACCGCTCGGTTACGATCGCGCGGGAGCTGGCCCACGAACTCGACCAGATCGAGGGCGTCACCGTGCGCCTAAGGCATCGCGACCTCAAACAAAGATGATCGGCATTCTTGTGGTGACCCACGGAGACGTGGCCCGGGAGCTGGTCAACGCCCTCAAGATGATTGTGGGCGAGCAGCCGATGGTTGAGGCCCTCTCCATCGACTGGGAGGTCGATGTGGATGTGGCCAGGGGCCATATCGGAAAGGCGATTGCGCAGTGCGGAAAGAAAGACGTTCTGGTGCTGACCGACATGTTTGGCGGCACGCCGACCAATTTGGTCCTGCCGTTCGCCGGCGATGACGTTGAGGTCGTGACGGGCGTGAATCTTCCGATGCTCATCAAGGCCTGTCAGATCCGCACGAAGCCCCTTAAAGAAGTCGCCCGGCTGGTCTGCGTCCAGGGTCGCGAGAGCGTTCAGGTGGCGGGAGATTTGCTGGGTCCGCCGAAGTCGTGAAGAGGAAGACGGTCCGAGTCGTGAATCCGTTGGGGTTTCATGCTCGCGCGGCGGCGAAGTTTGTGGCGGAGGCCTCGCGATTTCAAGCCCAGATCACGGTGGTGTTCAAGGACAAGGAAATGGACGGCAAGTCGATCCTCGGTCTTCTGCTTCTGGCCGCTCCATGCGGGGCGAGCATCCAGGTCCGAGCGGATGGCAAGGACGAGAAGGAGGCGCTCCGCGCTCTGGCCGCGCTCGTCGCGTCGGGCTTTGGCGAGGCTTCCAAGAGTTGAGGCTCTCGGGCTTCGCGATTGCTCCCGGGCGTGTGATCGGGAAGGCTTTTGTTTTCCGGCGCGCCGAACGTCAGATCCCCTTTCGAAGTCTCGAGCGGGTGGCGGCGCCGGGTGAACGGGAGCGCCTCCAGACCGCGTTCCGCGGAGCCCAGGCCGAACTGGCGGACCTTCGGGCCAGGCTTTCGCATGAGGCCGGCGAAGCGCACGCCTACCTTTTCGACGCGCAGATTCTGATGCTTCAGGATCCGCTCTTCGCGGGTCGAAGTCTCAGCTTGATCGAGGAGCGCCTCATCGGCGCGGAGTGGGCGCTCTCCATTGTGTGCGACGAGTTGCGCCGGCTTTTCGCCCGCGCCTCGGCCGTGATCGCCGAACGGTCCCACGATCTCGACGACGTGCTGGACCGTGTCCTCACGCTCCTCGGCGGAACCAAGGGCGATCTGGTCGTGCCCCGCGGCGAGAGAGTCGTGCTCGTCTGCGAGGACCTGAAACCGTCCGAAGCCGCCGAGATCGACTGGTCCCTGGTGGGCGCCCTGGTCGCCGACCATGGCTCGCCCACTCATCACATGGCCATCCTGGCCCGTTCGCGCGCGATTCCCTGCGTGCTCGGAGTTCGCACCGCGACCGCCCACGTGGCGAGTGAAGCCCTGGTCCTGGTCGATGGCGATGTCGGTTTCATAGACACGAATCCGCCACCGGAGATGCGGATCGAGCCGATCCCTGAACCGCCGCCCGCAGGGCCGCCGGAAGGCCCCGTGGTCACCGGGGACGGTGTCGAGATCATCCTCCGGGCCAACATTGAGTTTCCGTCCGATATCGACACCGTCCGCGACTCCGGCGCCATGGGCGTGGGTCTCTTCAGATCCGAGTACCTTCTCTCGAGACAGGGGCGGGCGCCGAGCGAGGACGCTCAACTCGAGCTCTATCGAAGGCTCGCACTTGCGGTGGCCCCGCATCCGCTCACGGTTCGGACGTTCGATCTCGGGCCCGAGGATCTTTCCCCGGCGAGTCCGTCGAGCCCGAATCCGGCGCTCGGCCTGCGGGCCTTTCGCCTGCTCTCCCGGGCCAGCGAGTACTTCCGGTCTCAGCTTCGCGCCTTGCTGCGCGCGGCCGACGAAGTGGCGATTCGGATTCTGTTCCCCTTCGTGGGAGGTGCGAAAGAGGCCGACGAGATTCTTGGGCTCGTCGAAGAACTTGAAGGCGAGTTGCATTCGTCGGGTCGCGCGTTCAGGCGGCCTCCGCTCGGCGCCATGATCGAGATTCCGTCCGCGGCGCTAGTGGCCGAGTCGCTCGGACGGAAGTTCGACTACCTGTGCGTCGGCACGAACGATCTCATCCAGTACACACTCGCCGTCGACCGCGCGGATCCGCGCGTCGGTCATCTCTACGCCCCGTTTCATCCCGCCGTGGTACGGCTGCTGGGCGACATTGTGGCCGCGGCCCGGGAAGCCAAAGCGCCGCTTTCGGTGTGCGGCGAACTGGCGGCGAACCGGGCCGGCGCCCTTCTGCTCGTCGGCCTCGGGTATCGCGAACTCTCGATGGCGCCGTCGTCGATCAGACTGGTTCGCAAGGTGCTCGCTTCGTCGCGCATCGATGAGATCGAAAGGGCGGTTCTGCGGGCGACGAAATCCGACTCGCTCACCGCCGAGTCGTTTGACGAAGCGCTTCCGCAGGTTCAAGGCACGCGGTAAAGGAGGGTCATCCGTGAACGAAAACGCAAAACGTATCGACAAACCCTGGGGCTACGAGATCTGGTGGGCCCGCACCGACCGCTATGTGGGGAAGCTCCTGCACATCAAGGCGGGCGAGAGCCTGTCGCTTCAGTATCACAACGTGAAGGACGAAACGATTCTCGTCCAGTCGGGGACGCTGCTCTTCGAAACCGGTTCGAAGGACGATCCCACCAACTTGAAGAGGACCGAGATGAAGCCGGGCGATCTGTTTCACATCACGCCCGGGACCGTGCATCGCATGACCGGGGTAACCGACGTCGACATCGTTGAGGTGTCGACGCCCGAGTTGGACGACGTGGTCCGTCTCGAAGATCGATACGGAAGAGCCGGCACCAGCAAACCGTAGCGTCAGGACCCAGGGGGTGTGGGGGGCCTTGCCCAGCTTCCGGCTCTCCGCCTTCCCGGGCGCCCGCCGGAGATGGGAACGGCCGCTCAAGGGGCTAAAAGGCTTACAGAGGTTGCCGTTCGCCTTCACGGGCGACTCGCATTCCGGTCTTCTCAATCGCGCGTTGCGCCACCGACCCCGGCGTGGCGGCGGGGTTAGTGTGGTTCAGGTGGACGAAAACGATCTTTTGTCGCTCCTTGTTGGGCAGCGCCGCGAACCGGCGCAGCGACTCGGAGATGAAGGGATGGGGAATCTCGGTCATCGCGCGCCCCGGAACCTCACCGGTGTCGAAGAACGTCCCGTCGATATAAGCAAGATCGACGTTTTCAATCACCTCTTCGACAGGGCGATCCCATCGTTCCCACTTGTCGATGTCAGGCAACCAGAGTATGGAGCGAGAGGGGCCGCGGACGATAAAGCCAAAAGTGTCGCTGTATTCGTCGCGATGAGGAACGGCGATGGGCGTGATCGAAATCCGCCCATTCAGCTTCACCGCTTTGTCCGACTGAAAACGCTCGATCTGGATGTGGTTGAGCTTCACCAGTAAGTCCCAGGGGCCGTTGGTTTCGAGGAACCGGGCCATCCGTTCCGAAGCCAGCACGCGTTGCCCGTTCGCGCCATAGGACTCACGGCCCAGATGCGTCAGGCCCGCATAGTGCCCGACGTGGGCGTGGGTCAAGGCAATCGCGTCGAAGAGAGGTGGTCGTGCGGACGCTCGCGGCCTTGGAGTTGCACGATCCGCCCTTTCCACCTGTTCACGAATGTCTGGAGTGGCGTCGATCAGGAAGCGTTCCTGCGATAGGGGGTCGACAATCAAAAGCGACGCGACGAGGCGTCGCCGTTTCGGATCTCGGCGTGCGGCCTCGTCCTCCGACGCCGTGCCCCCGATCTGGGGAAGCCCTCCGTCCTGCGCGGTGCCGAGGATGACCACGAACGGATGGTTGGCCGGGGACCCGGGAGCCGCGGAGGCGAGGGAGAAAGCCCAGAACGCCGAAAGTGCGATGGTCACAACCGCCCGATGGCGGTTCCGCCCGGGCGCCCGCATCTCAGTACTCGACGAGGTGTCGAATCGCGTCCTTGATATTCGCGACCTGCGGAAGCGTCGCGTTCTCGAGCGTCGGATGATAGCCGACGAACACGTCGAGAGCTCCCATCCGCTTCACCGGCGCGTCGAGGTAGGTGAACAGTTCGTCGCCGATTTTCGCGGCGAGCTCAGCGCCGTATCCGAAGGAGATCTGATCCTCGTGCGCCACGAGAACACGGCCGGTTTTCTTGACGCTCTTCCGGATCGCGTCCATATCGTACGGATTGAGGGTCCGAAGGTCGAGTATTTCCACCGACACCCCTTCCTCTTCAAGCGCTCTCGCCGCCACCACCGAACGCTGCACCAGAGCGCCAAAGGTCACGATGGTCGCTTGCGTTCCCTCGCGCACCACCCGAGCCTTTCCGAAAGGCACCATGTGGTTCGGGCCCGGGTAGGAGCCTTTGTTGTAGATCTGTCGATAGAGATGCTTGTGTTCGAGGAAGATGACCGGATCGTCGCAACGGATGGCGGTGCGCAGCAGGCCGTTGGCGTCCTCCGCGTTGCTCGGGATCACGACCCGCAGCCCGGGGATGTGCGTGAACAGCACCTCGCCGCACTGCGAGTGATAGACGGCGCCACCTTGAAGGTAGCCGCCATAGGTGACGCGGACCACCACCGGGCACTTGAAGTTCCCCGAAGAGCGCCAGCGCATCAGCGCGAGTTCGCTGCGAAGCTGGTGGTAGGCGGGCCAGATGTAGTCGAAGAACTGGATCTCGACCACCGGCTTGAGACCGCGGGTGGCCATGCCGATGGCCCGTCCGATGATGTTGGCTTCGGCGAGGGGGGAGTTGAAGACGCGGTTCGATCCGTACTTGCGCTGGAGGTTGTGCGTGACCTTGAAGACGCCGCCTTTGCCTTTCACCTTGTCGAGGTTTTCTTCCCGTGAGCAGTCCGCGACGTCCTGGCCGAAGACGACAATCCGAGGGTCCCGGGCCATTTCGTCCACGTAGGCAGCATTCAGCAGGTCGACCATGGTCTTGTTCGGGTTCGGGGCCTCGCCATATTCGGGCGGGGAGTCGAACTCCCGCGAGGTGGGATCGATCGACGAGTAGACCCACCAGGTGGCGCTTTCCGCGGCCGGGGTGGGCGCTCCGAGCGCCCGGTCCGTGGCCTCCTCGACCTCGCGATCAGCCTCCGTCCGGACGGCCTGGAGTTCCGTCTCGGTCAGGAGACCTTCGGCGATGACGCGGGCTCGGAACGAGTTCAGAGGATCGCGCTCCACCTCGGCGTGGCGCTCAGCGGCGGGCCGATAAAGCGCTTCGTCGTCGGAGAGCGAGTGCGAGTAGGGGCGGATGACCTTCGCGTGAACGAGGGCCGGGCCCTTTCTCATCCGGCAATAACGAACCGCTTCGCCCATGGCCGAAAGGCTCGCGATGGGATCGCAGCCGTCCACCTCGAGAACCAGGAGGTCCGGAAACGAACGGACCAGCTTGCTGATGCTTCCACCGGCAGTCTGGACCTCGACCGGCACCGAGATCGCGTAGCCGTTGTCTTCGACCAGATAGACGACCGGCAGTTTCCGGTTGCACGCGGTGTTGAGGCTCTCCCAGAACTCACCCTCGGAGGTGGTCCCGTCCCCGGTGCTGACGAAGACAACTTCATCATGCTTGAACGCGGGGGAGGCGCCAGTCTTCTGCATGTAGATCCCGGCTTCAGCGCAGCCCACGGCCTGGAGAAACTGCGTCCCCACCGGCGATGACTGGCTCACCACGTTGAGCCCCTTGTGTCCCCAGTGAGAGGGCATCTGCCTTCCGCCGGAGTTCGGGTCGTCTTTGGCCCCGACCGAGCCCATGAGCATTTCGGTGGGGGTCATGCCAAGCGTGAGCATCAGGGCGCGATCGCGATAGTAGGGATAAAACCAGTCATAGCCGGGCCGAAGGGCCATGCCCGCCGCGACGAGAACCGCCTCGTGACCGGCTCCGCTGATCTGGAAGTAGATCTTGTTCTGGCGCTTGAGAGCGATCTCCTTGTCGTCGATGCGCCGTGACAGATACATGATCCGGTAGATCTCGCGCACCACCGTGGGGTCGAGAGCGATGGGCGGGAGGTCTTTCAGAGGAGGCGCCGCCATGACGGCGAGACCGGATTCGTTCGAGAGGGCCTCTGTGGTGTTTGGTTGGGAAGGGGTGGCGGCGGGCGTCCTTGCGAGTTCGCGCAGGTCGGGAGGGGCGGGCAAGCGAGCGATGAGAGCCGAAAACAGGCCCGTTGAAGGCGGGCTAATGGCGCCGGGTGGGCTCGGCGCCGAAGGGGGCTCGGACGTGGCGTCTGGCCGGGGCGCGGACGGGTATTCGTCCTGGGCGGCCATCTCCGAAAGCCGCGATCGCGATGCTGCGGACGTTGCCCCTTCGGCGGCGAGGGGTTTGTCTCGGGCATAGAGGCGCCGGTCGATTTCTCCGGTGTTGACGCCCACAACCTCTCTCTCCCTTTCCTTCTCCGCCGGCTCCGGGGGCTTCGGACTCATAAGCGGGCTCGGCCGCTCGATCTCGCCCGTTCGTGTCGGGTCGTCCACGTTCGGTCGGGCGATACCCGATCTGACCGTGTTGAAGCGGCCGTCGTCTTCCTGAGGCAGGATCGCGGGTACCTTGCTCTCGAGCGCGAAGGGTGGCGGCGCCGCCTCGATTCCGGCCAGACTTCGCTGGCTCAGAGCCGATGACTCGGCCGGATTGTTGGCCTCCGCCGCGCGGTTCGGCCGCCGTTCCTCTCGGGGTTCGGGGGAGGGCTCGGCCGTCGGCTCCCGGGCATCGACGCGGAGGGCCGCCTCTCTGAGCATCGCCTCGAAGCCGAAGCTTTCGGCGGCGGCGGTGAATGCGGCGGGACGCTGAATCTCTTCAACCAGAAGCGGGGCAATCTCGACCGTTTCCCACGACTCATCGAGCGATTCGTCCGGGAGCTGCACGCCTGAGGGCTTCGGGGCCGCGACCTCCTTCGCCGGTTCCTCGATCGGTTTGGCTGGCAGTCCGGCCGGTGGTTCGCGCTTTTCGAGAAGAACGGGAGCCGGCGGACGGCTGATGGCGACGGTCTTGTCGACGGAAGCGACGGCCGTCACGATGTCAAGAATGCTGCTCCTCTGAAGTTCTTCGTTGGAGAAGTTTCGTGGCGAAAAGGGGGCTTTCTGCGGAGGGTGGGGATCGCCCGAGGGCGCGCCCCCTCCTCCTGACACGGGGGAGGCGCTTTGGGTCTCCTGACTCTGTTCGGGCAATTTTTCGGGCGGTTCCCACTCGAACGAGTCCGGCTTCTCCTTAACCGCCTTGGACCCATGCTCCAGCGCGGGATCGGGCGAGGGCCGACCTGACGCGACTGGCTTGGGCGCAGGCGGCTTCGGTTCGGGCTCGAGGAAGAAGTCCCGAACACGACTGACGACCTTGTTGAAGACACTCATCGCTTGGTTATCTGTCGGGAAACTCGCTCGCTGCCGAAGGGAGGGCGGAGGAAGTGTAGCAAGTCTTTCTTTCTGGAGATTCTCCTAGGAAAGGGACCCGGATGGTTGTTAGATAGGCGAAAATAAGACGAATGTATTCCGAGCTTCATGTTTCCTCTGCTTTCTCATTTTTGAGAGGCTCTTCGAGTCCTGAAGAGCTTGTGGCTCACGCGGCTCGGATGGGACATGGCGCTATCGGTCTCGCCGATCGCGACGGACTTGCCGGGGCGCCGAGATTTTTTCAGGCGGCCAAGAAAGCCGGCCTGCGGCCCATCGTCGGCGCCGAGGTGTCTTTGTCGAGCGATTCGTTCGTGACCCTCCTGGTCGAAAGCCGGGAGGGATACCGGAACCTCAGTCGTCTTCTGACCGCGCGGGCCGCGAAGCACGCTGACCTCAAGCTTGCCGCGATCCCGGAGCGGACCGGCCTCGGTCCGGGCTTTGATGAGCCGGAGTTGTTGAAGGGCCTGGTGGCGTTTGCCTCCGATGTTTCGACGATCGACTCGCTCACTCCGCTTTTCGGCAAAGACCGATCCTTTGTTGAAGTGCAGCGCCATCTCACGCGTGAGAGCCACGACAACGCGCTCGGTCTTCTCGATCTGGCCGATGCGCGCGGCCTTCGTGCCATCGCCACGAACGGCGTTCTCCACGCTAAACCTCAGGGCCGCCGTCTGGTGGATGTCTTCACCTGTCTGCGTCATCACACCTCCCTGTCCCGGGCGGGCCGTCTTCTGTCGGAAAACGCCGAGCGCCATCTCAAAGGACCGAGCGACATGCAGTCGCTGTTTTCCGATCGCCCCGATGTCCTTCGTCACACTGAAACTCTGGCCGATCGCCTGCGTTTCACCCTTGACTATCTCGGCTATCGCTTTCCCGACTATCCGCGGCCCCGAGGAGAAACCAACGACTCATTCCTGCGCGCCATCACAGAAGCCGGCGCGCACCGTCGTTATCGCCCGTATCACGCTAACGCGCGCGCGCAGATCGAGAAGGAACTCGCGGTCATCGCCAAACTCGGTCTCGCCGGCTATTTCCTCATCGTCTGGGATCTCATGCAGTTCTGTCTTCAAGAGGGAATCCTCGCTCAGGGCCGGGGTTCGGCGGCGAACAGCGCCGTCTGCTACAGCCTCGGCATCACCGCGGTCGATCCGGTGGGCATGGAGTTGTTATTCGAGCGCTTCTTGTCCGAGGAACGGGGCGAGTGGCCCGACATCGACATCGACCTGCCTTCCGGCGATCGGCGCGAGAAGGTCATCCAGCACGTCTACACGAAGTATGGCCCGCATGGCGCGGCTATGACCGCAAACGTCATCACCTATCGGGAGAAGAGCGCCTCGCGCGAAATCGGCAAGGTGCTTGAGCTGCCCGACGACATGGTCGACCGCGTCTCCGCTCAGATGCGGCGATTCGAGTGGCAGGACAAGAAAGACACGTTCGACGTTCGTCTTGAGCGCGCGGGTGTGGATCGCCGCGATCTTCGCCTGAAAGTCTTCGCGCGCCTTTTCCACGACATCCAGGATCTGCCGCGCCATCTCGGCCAGCACTCGGGCGGCATGATTGTGGCCCAGGGCCGGCTCGATGAAGTGGTGCCGCTGCAGCCCGCGTCGATGCCGGGGCGCACCATCGTCCAGTGGGACAAGGAAGACTGCGCCGACCTCGGCATCATCAAGGTCGATCTGCTCGGCCTCGGCATGATGGCGGCGCTGCAGGACTCCATCTCGATTCTGTCGAGCACCGGCGTCGAGGTCGACATCGCCCACTTGCCTCCCGACGATCCGAAGACCTATGCCATGTTGCGGGCCGCCGACACCGTGGGCGTCTTCCAGGTGGAAAGCCGCGCCCAGATGGCGACGCTGCCGCGCATGAAGCCGGAGCGGTTCTACGACCTTGTGGTCGAAGTGGCGATTATTCGACCTGGCCCCATTGTGGGCCAGATGGTCCATCCGTATCTCGATCGTCGCGCTGGTCGCAAGCCGGTGGAGTATCCGCATCCTTCGCTTGAACCCATTCTGAAACGAACGCTGGGCGTGCCCCTGTTCCAGGAGCAGCTTCTGCGCATGGCCATGACCGTCGCCGGCTTCACCGGCGGCGAAGCTGAAGAGTTGCGGCGCGCCATGGGCTTCAAACGTTCCGAAAAGCGCATGGCCGAGATCGAAGCCAAGCTGCGCGCGGGAATGGGG
>JANLWV010000065.1:0-21313 GCA_031364765.1 Vicinamibacteria bacterium | reverse complement strand
CTGGATCGCCCGCCGGAAAACCTCGTCGATCCCGGTTCCGACCACGGCGACAGTGGCTCGCACCGGGACGCCCAGGAGGTCCTCCAGTCGCCTCATATGGATCTCCATCCCCTTGCGCTGGGCCTCGTCCATCATGTTGAGGCACATCACCATGGGCACGCGCATCTCGACGAGTTGCAGCGTGAACTCGAGGGAACGCGAGAGCATGGAAGCATCGACCACGTTGATGAGTGCGTCCACCTCGCCCGAAAGCAGAAAGTCGCGCGCCACCTTCTCAGCGAGGTCGTGGGACGAGATGGAGTAGGTGCCGGGAAGGTCGATCAGGCGGATCCTCCGGCCTTCAAACGTCACCGCCGTCTCGGCGTAGCTGACCGACGTCCCGGCGAAGTTCCCCACCTCGACCTTGAACCCGGCCACCGCGTTGAAGAGCGTCGACTTGCCGCAGTTGGGCTGCCCGGCCAGAGCGATGACGATCTCGTCAGCTTGGGTTCTCGACCTCACCTTCCACCTCGATATGTTCCGCCAGGTCCCGCGCGATCATCACCCGCGCGCCGGTCACCACATCCTCCACCAGAAGAGGGCCGGAAAAGGGGGCGCGCGCGATCACACAAACCCGACGGCCTTCGAACAGGCCCAGAGACTCGATGCGCCGCCGGGTGACGCCATCACTGTGAAAAGCGCGAATGGCCGCCGTCTCGCCCGCGCCTAACTCCAGGAGCGTCAGAAGTCCTTCTTTCAGAGAAACCGGCCTCAACCTGGCAGGCCTGTCGGTCGAAACTCTACACCCCGGGGCAGACCTATGATGAGAGGGTGAAGCGCCTTCCTTCCGGGTACCGCGCGATCGCCGAGGCCCTCCTGGTGGTTTTCATTCTGATCGTGGGCGGGACGCTTGGCTACATGATCGTTGAGAAGTGGTCGTTCTTCGACTCCCTCTACATGTGCGTCATCACCCTCACCACCGTCGGCTACCAGGAAGTCCAACCCCTGAGCGCCGAAGGCCGCGCTTTCACCATGGGCCTGCTGCTCACGGGTGTCTTCTCTTTGTTCTACGCGTCCACGGCGGCGATTCGCGTCATCGTGGGCGGCGAACTGACCGGTCAACTGAGTAGGAACCGCATGGAAAAGAAACTTCAGTCTCTGCAGGATCACATCATCATCTGCGGCTACGGCCGCATGGGGCGACTGGTCGCCCAGGAGTTCTCCCAGCAGTCGATCCCGTTCGTGGTGATCGAGCGTAGCGCCTCTCTCCTGGCCGATTTCAATGCCGAACACGGCGTGCCTCTCGCCGGCGACGCCACCCACGACGACACCCTCCGGCGCGCGGGGATCGACCGCGCGCGCACGCTGGTCACCGTCGCGGCCTCCGACGCCGACAATCTGTTCATCACCATGAGCGCGCGTCTCATGTCGGACAAGGTGTTCATCGTCGCCCGCGCCGAGGACGAGGGCGCCGAGAAGAAGCTGATGCGCGCCGGGGCGAGCCGCGTGATTTCGCCCTACGTGATCGGAGGGCAGCGCGTCGCGCAGGCGGTGCTTCGTCCCAGCGTGGTCGATTTCATCGAGCTCGCCACCCGCAGCGACTACATGGCGCTCCAGATTGAGGAGACCGAAGTCCAGCCAACCAGCTCGCTTTGTGGCCAGGCTCTGCGCGACACCGGCCTGCGTCAGGACCTCGGATTGATCGTCGTCGCCATCAAGCACGCGGACGGGAAAATGATGTTCAATCCAGCCCCCGAGGCGACCATCGCCGCGCTCGACATTCTGATCACGCTTGGTCCCAAGGGAAAGCAGGATCAGCTCCGGACCCTTGCCACCTAGCTTTTTCGCCATCCGGCTCGGCCGCGTGGCCTTCCTGACCGTTGGCCTTTTCTCGGTGGTCATGCTGACGCCCCCCCTCACCCGGTCCCTGTGGATCGCACGGCTCGCCTTTTCTGAGTTGTCGATTCTGCTCGTCTTCATGTGGGCGCTTGGCGGCTTGGCGATGCGGGGACGCGATTCCTCGTCGCGAATGTTTCGCGCGAGTGGTGTGATCGCTTTTCTCGTGGGTTTTCTTCCCTTCGCGGCGACGTGGCCGGCCTACCGCGCGCGCGGTCGGGCGTTCTCGGCGCGCGAGTACGTCACCTGGGGCCCGAGCCATCCGAAGGTGGAGCGACGGATCGACATCGCACTGGAGCCTTCGCGTCCGGATCTTCTCCTCGACTTTTATCGCGGTCATGGCGCAGGCTCGCGTCCTCTGCTGGTCGTCGTTCATGCCGGAAGTTTCGCGGGCGGAGACAAGGGGGAGAACGAAACGGAGTCCGAGATCTTTGCCGCCGCGGGGTATTCGGTCGCCGACGTGCAGTATCGATTGGCGCCCGCCGCACCCTTCCCCGCCGCCGTTCAGGACGTGAAGTGCCTCGCCGGGAGATTGCGGGAGCGGGCTTCGGAGTTCGGCATCGACGCGGGCCGGGTCGCGTACCTCGGTCGATCCGCCGGAAGCGCGATCGCAATCGTGGCCGCGTACTCCGCCGGCGATGCGCGCATTCCTCCCGGGTGTGAGGTTCCCGACCGAAAGGTGTCGGCCATGGTGTCGATGTATGGACCGCTCGACCTTGAATGGGGCTGGCGCCAGCGTCCGTTCCCCGACCCCATCGTCGGTTACCGAGTGCTCGAGCGTTACATCGGCGGAACGCCTTCGACCCACCGCGACGGCTATCGGATGGCCTCCGCCGTGTCGTGGGTCAGCGCCGAAGCACCCCCGACGCTGCTCATTCACGGCACGCGGGACTCGCTCGTCTCACCCCATCAAGTGGAGCTGCTCACCGGCGCCTTTGCGCGAAAAGGCCTTCAGCCGCCGCGTCAACTGCTCGTGCCCTTTGCGGATCACGGTTTCGACTACCACCCCGGAGGACTGGGGGAGCAGTTGGCGCGCGCGGAGCTGCTGGAGTTTCTCGGCGGGGTTTTTGGGAAGCGGTAGCAGAGCTGGCGTGCTAGTTTCAACGGCGTCCTTGAACGCTTCATCCCCCCTGCCCGCTTCCTGCTTCGCCTTTCTGGCGGGGCTTTCTCTCAGTCTCGCCTCTTGCGGCGGCGAGGGCGCGTCTTCTTCCCCGAGCACCCCCTCCACCCCCTCCGCTTCCTGTGTTGCGGGCAGCGTCGTGCCGGGAACCCCCAATCTCATGGCCACGCGTGTGGCCGCGGGGCTCAGTTCGCCTCTCGATCTTCAGGCGGCGCCCGGCGACCGCGCCCGCCTCTTTGTCGTCGAGCAGGCCGGGCAAATCCGAGTCCTTCGCGGCGGGGTGCTTTCGGCCTCGCCGTTTCTCGACATTTCAGGGCGCATCTCGTCCGGCGGCGAGCGGGGTCTGCTCGGTCTCGCTTTTCATGCGCAGTTCGGCTCGAACGGCCGGTTCTTCGTGAACTACACCGATAGAAACGGCGACACCCACATCTCGGAGTTCCGAGCGACAACACCCGGCGCCGATGCGGCGGATGCGACGAGCGAGCGCGAGGTCATGTTCGTGCGTCAGCCCTTCGCCAATCACAACGGCGGAGGCCTGGTCTTTGGGAATGACAATTTCCTGTACATCGGACTAGGGGATGGAGGCTCGGGCGGCGATCCGCAGGGCAACGGCCAGAACCTGGGCACGCGCCTTGGAAAAATGCTCAGGATCGACGTGAACGGCGCCGTGCCATTTGCGGTTCCCCCCGACAATCCGTTCGTTGGTCGAGATGGGGCTCTGCCCGAGATCTGGGCTTTTGGCCTGAGGAATCCGTGGCGGTTCTCGTTCGATCGAAGCACCGCCGACCTCTACATCGGCGATGTGGGCCAAGGGGCGCTTGAGGAAATCGACGTCGGCCTTTCCTCGCGGCGCGGCGGCGAGAACTATGGCTGGAACACGATGGAAGGAACGCGTTGCTTCAGCCCTTCAAGCGGGTGCAGCATGTCGGGTCTCACTCTTCCGGTGGCCGAGTACGGACGCGGCGACGGTTTTTCGGTCACCGGCGGCATGGTCTATCGCGGTTGCCGGATGCCTGGTTACGCCGGTCAGTATTTCTATGCGGACTACGGCACCGGGCTCATCCGATCCTTCCGGCTCGAAAACGGCCGCGCGGTCGAGGCCCGGGACTGGACCGCGGCTTTGAGCGGCGCCGCACGCGTGATTCGCAACCCGAGCTCATTCGGGATGGATGCCGACGGCGAGATTTACATCGTCGACTACGACGGCGAGGTGTACCGCATCGATCCAGTGGGTTAGCCCGGCCGACTACCTGGCCCGGCTCGGCGACCTGGGATCAGAGGCTCGCGAGTTTCACGAACTCGTCACGGCCGCTCGCGACCTGACCCTCAAGTTGACTAGACTCCGCGTGTTTGGAGCTCGTCTATCAACTTTTGTGGTTTCTGAAGCCCGAGGGCATTCAGTGGCTGATCCAGACCGGAGGGCTCCCGGTTATTTGCCTGATCATCTTCGCGGAGACGGGGTTCTTCGCTCTGCTTCCCGGCGATTCCCTGCTGGTACTGTGCGGGATTTTTGCGGCAACGCCTGGATCCGATGGCCAGCCCCTCCTGCCCCTCTGGGCGCTTCTGACCATCGTGCCGGTGTGCGGCATTCTGGGAGATCAGGTCGGCTACTGGATCGGTTCGTGGTTCGGCAAGGCCCTTTACGGGTGGAAGGAGAAGAGCTTCCTTGGCATCCCGATATACAAGCGCGCGTACCTGACCAGGACCGAGGAGTTCTACGGACGCTGGGGAACATTCTTCATCGTCGCCGGACGCTGGGTTCCGATCGTGCGCACCTTCGCCCCCATCGTGGCCGGCATGGTCCGGATGCGTTTTTCGACATTCATCACCTACAACGTGATGGGCGCCTTCACCTGGGTTTGGAGCATGGTCCTGGCCGGCTACTTTCTCCCGCCGATCCTCAAGACGGTAGTCCCCGGCTTCGATCTCGCGCGGAATATCGACAAGATCGCGATCGTGATCATCGGACTCTCCTTGCTGCCCATCGCCTGGACGGTGTACAAGGAACGGCAGACCGTCGACAAGTAGTGGAAGGTGGAGATCAAACCAATGGCGAGACAAGTCCGGATCAGGTGCTCCTTCGGTCCGATAGGGCTCGCGTTGCTCCTCCTCACCACAACCGCCGGCGCCGGCGAAATCGGCGCTTTCCTCACCTTGCCCACGCCGGCGAAGGGCTGGAAAACGGGTTTCGGCTTTCACGCCGCTTTGATTTCACTTCCGTTTCTTCAGGCGGGCGGAGAGTTCGCGCGGATGAAGGGGGAAGACCCGCTGGTGTCGATCGAGACCTACACCGCGCAAGTGGAGTTGAATCCGCCATCCCTCAAGGTCTCGCCTTTCATCGGCCTGGGGGTGGGAGCGTATCGGCAGAAGTTCGGCACGCAAAGCGACTGGGGCAGCGTGAACGCGGTCTTTGGCGGTGTGCGCGTGCCCATCGGAGCGGCTCGACTGCGCGCGGAGTTCCGGAAAGTTGGTCTCTCGGGGACGCCGCGGGTCAACGTCGACAAGCGTTTCTCCCTCGGGGTGAGTTTCCGGTTTTAGTTCGTCGCCCCGGACTTGGCCGAAGCTCGGCGACTCCACTTTCAAATCGCCTGATTTCTGGATGGCTCCGCTACGCGGACCCCTCCACCGCAAAGTCGCTGGCGCTCGTTTGTCACTCAGGCGATTTGAACTTCAAGAAAGACTCGCCGAGCGGAGGCCAGGGGGTTTTAGGGGGGCCGGGTCCGTTTCTGGCCCCCCTAACTTCAACTACGACCGGAAGGAGTTGTCAATCCGGTCCAGCTTTCGCAGCAGGCCAGGCCAGGCGAGGCCTCCGCCCGCGTTGCGCGTCACCAGTTTCACCTGAGCCTGGGCGCCCGCGATGATCCTCGGGTCGATGGGAATGAGCTCCCCCCCTCCGGCCTGGGCGCGCACTTGAATCGCGCAGGCGGCCTCGAAGACGTACATCAGCACAAAAGCGTCAGGGATGTTGTCGGCCAGGGTGAGAAGGCCGTGGTTCCGGAGCATGAGGAAGCTCTTGTCGGAAAGATCCGCCACCAGGCGCGGCTTCTCGGCCTCGTTGAGTGCGATGCCTTCGTAGTTGTGATACCCGAGCGATGAGAGGACCACGATCGACTGTTGCGATATCGGGAGCAGGCCGCCTTTCTGCGCGCCCACCGCGACGCCATTCAGGCTGTGAAGGTGGAGCACGCACTTCGCGTCCTCCCGCGCCGCGTGCACGGCGCTGTGGATGGTGAAGCCCGCGGGATTGATCTCGTACGGACTGGGCATGACCTTCTGGCCCAGGAGATCCACCTTGACCAGACTCGACGCGGTGATCTCCTCGAAAAGCATCCCGTAGGGATTGATCAGGAAGTGATGATCGGGTCCGAGGACGCGCGCGGAAATGTGGGTGAAGATGAGATCGTCCCACTCATAATGGGCCACGAGGCGGTAGCAGGCCGCCAGATCGACGCGCTGCTCCCATTCCGCGTCGCTGACGTTGGCACGAACCGACGAACCGGCTGTCGTCATCGAACAAGTCTCCTTCTGACGGTTTGGAGCATAGCCCGAGGCTCGGTCCCTCATGAACGATTTGGGCTCAGCAGCCCGTGGTGAAAGCCAGCCTGCATTCGACGGACGGCTGTCACCACGGGCTGCTAGGCTTTCGCAGTGCCGAAGAGGACGTCCGTTCGGAAGAGGAGGAAACCGGTGAATCCAAAAGTGAGCCGTCGGACGTTCGTGGGGGCGGCCGTGGCCGCGGGCGCCGCCAGAAGCGCGCGAGCCCAGACGGGATCGGGCCAGCTCGGCAGCGAGCGAAGGCCGATTCACTCGGCCGCAGCGAGGGGGGCCTGGGGGGCTGAGCAGGAAACTCCGTCCGCTGGTGCGGCCCCCCAGCTCAAATTCGATGTCGTCGTTGTGGGCGCGGGTGTCTTCGGGGCCTGGACCGCGTGGCACCTCCAGACCCGTGGTCTCCGCGTGGCTCTCATCGACGCCTACGGCCCGGGCAGTTCCCGAGCGAGCTCGGGAGGCGAAACGCGGGTCATTCGCATGGGGTATGGATCCCAGGAGATCTACACGCGGATGTCGTGGGAGTCGCTCACGGAATGGAAGAGGCTGGAGCGAACGACGGGTGAGCGTCTGTTCACGGAAACCGGGATGCTCTTTCTGGCCCGCGAGCGCGACGGCCTCACCATGGACACTCTGGCCATGCTCCAGAAGGTCGGCATACCCCACGAGAAACTGGAGCGATCTGAACTTGTCACGCGATATCCCCAGATCAACTTCGGACCCATCACCTGGGCGGTGTCCGAACCGCGTTCCGGCGCGCTCTTCGCACGTCGCGCCGTTCAGGTGGTGGTTCGCGAGTTTGAGAAAGCCGGGGGCCGGTTGATCCTCGGGCGCGCCCAAGCGCCCGCGACCGATGCCGCCGTCACCTCCCTCCAGGTCGGGGATAAGGCCGTGCAGGCCCAAAACTTCGTCTTTGCCTGCGGACCCTGGCTCGGCAAGGTGTTCCCCGACGTCCTGGGCGACCGCATCTTCCCCACCCGCCAGGAAGTCTTCTACTTCGGCGTGCCTGCGGGCGACGACCGGTTCGGCACGCCCAGGATGCCCACCTGGATCGACTTCGATGCCGAGATCTATGGGATCCCGGATATCGAGGGCAAAGGTTTCAAGGTCGCGATCGACAAACACGGCCCGAGGTTCGATCCGGACTCCGGGGAGCGCCTCGTGACCGAGGCGAACACCGCCATAGTGAAAAGTTTTGTGGGCGAGCGGTTCCCTGCTCTCAAAGACGCGCCTATCGTCGGGACCGAGGTCTGCCAGTACGAGAACTCGTCGAACGGCGACTTCCTGGTCGACCGGCATCCCCGCCATTCGAATATGTGGCTGGTGGGGGGTGGCTCAGGGCACGGCTTCAAGCACGGCCCGGCACTTGGAGCGTACGTGGCGGATCGGGTGACCAAGGGCGGCCCGACGGAAACGAAGTTCTCGCTCGCCACCAAGGACAAGGTTCAGGCCCGCGCCGTTCATTAACGGGGGTTTCGCAGAAAACTCATCGCCATCAGGGTCTGGGCGGCCCAGTAGGTTCCCATAATGAGGAGGCTAGGGGCGGGGAGCGGCGCTACAAAGCGGGAGTAGCCGAGGAGGGTGTCGGAGATTCCGAACAGGATCGCTCCCGAAAGGCCCATCGTCCCCTGGTTCCAGCCGATCGCAGATACCGCTGCCGCGGCGCGCCAGATCATCACGAAGATGACGACGCCGTAAATCAGCACCGAAATAGCGAGCGACTCTGCGCGGCCCACCAAAATGGGGAGAGCCAGGGCGGCCCAAAGGGCGACGGGCACGAGGCGCCAGAGGCGCCATTGCGGCTCGACCCGCGTGAACGCGGCGATGTAGAAGAGATGAGCCAGGAGAAAGGCGATCAGCCCGCCGATGAAGTTGAACTCGATAACCAGGTCTGCGAATGCGGCGATGAGGAGACCTGAGGCAGCCAAACGTCTCGCCACCGTCGGTCCTGACCGAAAGACCAGGCCGCCGAGGACGGCCACCGGCGCCATCTTGACCAGAGGAGCGAACGGGCCCAGGACGTCCTCGGCGCCCAGAAAGACGAGCGCAAAAAGCAGCGCAACGAGAAACGGAATCATCAACCGGCCTCCGAACTTCCTGCCAAGGCCATGACGCCACGCTGCGATCGGTTGCGAGAGGCGCTTGGCCGTTAATTCGAGCCGGTGGCCGCGGCGGTTCGCCTCGGAAGCACGGTGATGTCTTCCTTGAAGTCCATGATCTTCCCCGAAAGCTCGTCCTTCAGGTTCAGTTCGAACTCGTACTCGCCCGGGTCGGCTCCCTCGAGGGGAGGACCGACCATCCGGGACAACCGCCCCAGGGACGTGGGCTGAATCATGGTCGGCGCGACTTTGATGAAGACCATGCCATCGCTTTTTCGTCGAATCGTGTATCCCGCGGTCACCCTGGGCATACCGGTGGCTTTGTCCTTGGTGGGGTTATAGACGTCGAACTGGCAGAAGAGCCTCGAGCCGGTTTCGAAATCCCGGCGCGCGAGCATGACCAGCTTGGGCGGCGCCTTTTCCTGGCCCGGCTGAACCGGCTGAGTGGTGTCGGTCAGAACTGGCGTGGAGATCCGCCAGGAGGCGAGGTCGGGCACTTCAAAGTCGTGAATGACCGTGCCCACCTTCGATGAATTCTTGTCCCGCACCACGATCTTGGCCTGGTACGCGCCCGGCAGGAGTTCAAAATCGCGCTGAATCGGGAACCATGACTTTGTGTACCGTGCCCTGGTCTCGGGTCGAAGGTTCATGTCGATCTTCTGATCGTACCGATTGAACTCGCCAGTCTCGCGGTGCGCCACCACCAGAAGGAACTCCAGGGTGTCCTGATAACGGCCGTCCTTCTCATTCATCGCGAACGCGGACAGATCGACGTCGGCCTGGAGGATGGCGCTCGCCTTGCCGAGCAGCGTTTCGTCAAAGACGTAGGAGGTGAGGCGAATCGGGATCTCGGAAATCTCGAAGGGAGAATCGAGCGCTTCCTGGAACTGGGGGTCGGGACCACCCTCCGCCCTTTTCTTGGCCGCCGCCGTGGTCTGGCCCTCGAGGGCGGCAAAGTAGCCCTTGCGCGCCCGCACCCGGGTGTCCTTCAGCGCGACCTTGAGTTCGATCTTTCGGAACTTACCGTCCTTGGCGGTGTTCGTGGGGTTGTAACCGATGAGGTAGTAGACGCGGGTCTCGTCGGCGATGCGCTGGAGTCCCTTGACCAGATCGTTGGAATTCTTGACCGTGAAGCCACCGCTGTCGGCGGCGATCGATTCGGCGCCTTCGGCCCGCTCGAGGTTCTCGGCAAAGGCCGCGCCGATATCCTGCCCGGCGATGGCCGGACCGAACTCGGCGGTCATCTGAAGGGGCATGCCGCCGAGGCCCATGGTGTCGACGAAATAGATGGCGGCGTTGCCGCGCCGCGACGCCTGAACCACGTTCTTGAACTCGTCGAGGTTGGGATCGAAGATGAACCCCTGAGAGACGAGGATGAGGGACTTCCGTCCCTTGCTGCCCGCGAGCGAGGAAAGGGCCCGTTCGACCGCGTTGAGGGTGATCTTGTTCTTGGCCGTCGCCTGGTAGTAGACCTCAGCGGCCCGGCCCTGCACGAGAGGATCTCCGTCGAACATCGCGCCCGTCTGACTCTGATCGCGCATGCCGGCGTTGTTGACGCCGTAGGTCTCGAAACGCCGGGTCACCCGCTCCTCCACCTGCTTGTCGCGATAGATGTGAATGCGCATGGCCTCCCATTCCGTCACCCGGTCCTGGCCGGTGTCCGGAATGTCGCGGCCATCCAGACGCTTCAGGAGCGCGGTCAGTTCCAGGTAACCCTCGGGCATGCGGGTGCTCCACCACGCTCCGCCGCCGCTCGCCAGAAGTGTCACCCGGTCGCCGTCGCGCGTGCCGTTCTTTAGAAACTGGTCGATCGCGGCCTTGGCGCGATTGGCCTGGAAGGGGTGGAGGTGAATGTCGTCAAAGACGATGGTGAATGTCCGGCCGGTTCGGGTCTCGGCGCCCTGGTTGGTCGATATCGACCTCGCCTTTTTGGGGGCGGAGGGCGGGGCCGGGGGCAGGACCACCGCCTCAAAGCTCGCGATCTCCTGCGGTTTGCCGTCTTCGAAGACCTTGAACGACTCCCGGGTCAGGTTCTCGATGGGAAGGTTCTTCTTGTCGGTGACCACGGCGTCCACGGTGACGAGCTCGACCGCGGAGGGAAACTGGATCGACGGCGCCACCGGGGTGGCGCTGGGCACCGGCTGGGGCGGGGTTCCCTGGGCGGCGGCGAGAACGCCCCATCCCACAAAAAGGGCGGCGCCAAAGGCGTTTTTTGAATCGAACAACTTCATAGGGTCTTCACACTCCAGTTACATCCACTAAGACGTCACCGTCTTTGACGGAGACGGAAAAAGATCGGACTTGAAAGCCGGGGGCATTCAGGCAGGCCCCGGTAGTCACGTCATACTGCCAGTCGTGCCAGGGGCAGAAAACGACGTTGCCTGAGACGAACCCTTCGGCCAAAGGGCCGGCCCGATGGGCGCATTTATTTTCAACGGCATGGAAGGTGCCGCCGATATTGAAAAGCGCCACATTCGTGCCCTGAAGCATGACACTGGTGGCCTGTCCGGGCGCAAGTTCATCGGCGCGAATGGCTTTCAGCACTGTATTTTAGATTTTAGGTCCGAGGGTTCAAAACCTGACTCTCGCCCCCAGGCCGTGACAATGGCTGGCCGCACCGATCCACACTGGTGTGTCCGCGCGGATCTCGCCCCGGCTCAGCCCGTCGACGAGCCGATCGCGGACCTCGAAGATCGCCGAGACGGGAATCGTGCCGACTCCATACACGAGATGCAGGCACGGGAACACATACGAACGCGGCGCTTCCGCGAGTTCGGTGGCGAGGCTCCACCACTTCGGGCCTCGAGTGTGCGGGCATAGGGCCGGTTCAATGCAGGCGGGAGGACAGAGCCACTCGGCGTACGACATGGCGAGGTCACCGGCCTTTGTCTCGCGAAACACCGGCGGCCGGGCGGGGGGCTCGCTCAGATCGGAAGTCCGCGCCAGCGAGAGCCCCCGCCCGGCGAGGTCGGCTTTCAGCCAGTCGAGCAGGACGTGCGGCGCCCAGTGGTACGGCACCAGATGGTCCGAGTCTTCGAAGTGCTTGAGGTTTTCGGCCAGCCAGTCGTTCCACGACGCGACTTCCAGGCGCACGCGATCGCCGACCAGGCCGGCGACCGCGCACCAAGGATCGCGGTCGATGACCACGACCCGGCCGAATGTGATCTTCCCCGCCGCCTCAGCTTTGAACAAACGTCTCACGTACCCGGCGTGGATCTCCGGGCCGCCGATGACCACAAGGTTCGGAATGTGCGGGGCGGGCGTGGGTACCGTCCTTACTTCTTCGCTTCCAGGACCTTGGTCACACGCGCCCGGAAGATTTCAAGCAGACCACGCCCACGCTGCGTCTCTTTGGCGATCCACTCCGCGTTTAGAAACACGTAGGGGTTGTAATCTTTGCGGATCTGTCCGATGTACGGCTCGACCTTCGCGTAGAGGAGCAGGCCTTCGCCGTTCGTCTCCATGAAGTACTCCGCGTCGACCACTCCATGCTTGACCAGGCCGTAGACCATTTCCCAGTAGGTGCCGGTTTGGCGATAGGCGGCGTTGAGCTCGTGGGTCGTGGCCAGAATGGCCTTGACCTCGTCATAGGTCGCGGGCCAGAACTTTCCGTTGATGGCATCACGAGACGCTCGCATGATGGGCTCGCGGCGCAGCTCGTAAACACGAAGCACCAGGTCGGCGTCCTGATAATCGGGGGTTCCTTTGGCCATGGCTTCGTCGGCTCCTTTGATTCGTGGTTTTGCGGCGGGGTGTCAGTGTAGTTGAAGCCGGTCGCTGTTCATGGCCCGCACTAGCGCTTCAACTCGCGCTCGAAGAGCTCGAAAATCCGGCGATACTCGTCCGCCCAACTCGTCTCTTCCTCGAACCCGTGGTTTTCAACCGGGTACATCGAAAGCTCCCAGTTGTCCTTTCGAAGTTCGATGAGACGCTGGGCCAAACGCACCGAGTCGGAAAAGTGCACGTTTGTATCCACCACGCCATGGCAGATCAGGAGCGCACCCTTGAGTCCTTCGGCAAAGTAGATCGGCGAGCTCTTCTTGTAGGCCTCGAGGTCCGTCTGCGGGACATTGAGGATGTTCGAGGTGTAGCCGTGGTTGTAGTGCGCCCAGTCGGTCACGGGCCGAAGCGCGGCCCCAGCGGCAAACGTCCCCGGCGTGGTGAACATTCCCATCAGGGTGATGAATCCCCCATAGCTGCCTCCGTACACGCCGATCCGCTTCGGGTCGACGCCTTGTTCCTTCACGAGGTATTGGGCGCCATCCACAATGTCGTTGAGATCCGTGCCGCCCATATGCCGATAGATCGCGGTCCGCCAATCGCGACCGTACCCGGCGCTTCCGCGGTAATCGACGTCGAGAACCACGTAGCCTTTCGAAGCGAGGACATGGTGGAACATGTACTCGCGGTAATAGTTCGACCAGTATCGATGGGCGTTCTGCAGGTAACCGGCGCCGTGAACGAAGATAACGGCCGGGCGCTTGGCGTGCGGCCTGGCGCCCAGTTCCTCGGGGCGATAGAGGCGCGCGGGCACTTTCACTCCATCGCGCGCGGGGACGTTCACGATCTTCGGATCGAGCCACTTTCCGGCCAACCACTCCGCGGAGGGCGAGTTGGTGACGCGCTTGGCGAGATCGTTGGTCGCAGGACCCACGAAGATCTCCGGAGGTTTGTTTCCCGCCGAGTAGACGGTGGCGAGAGCAGACCCGTCAGGCGAGAGTTCGCTCGCGTGCGCTCCCACCGCAGTGGTGATCCGGGAGCGCGGTCCGCCCGTGCTCGGCATTGAATAGAGGTGGCGTTCGCCGGCTCCCGCTTCGGTGGTGGTGAGATAGAACGTCTTTCGGTCGACGGAGAGGCCGACGTTCCCGATCTCCCAGGCGCCGCTCGTGAGCGCCTTGGCCTCGGGGCTTTTCGCCGCGGCATCCACGGTGAAGAGGTGCATGTATCCGGGCTTCTCCGAGCTGAACCAAAGCGTCCTCTCATCGGAGAGGAAACCCAAACCGCTCTGGAACAGTTCGCGCAGCCACTTCTCATCATGATCGGCAAAGAGAACGGTGCTCGAGCCGGTCTCCGGATCCAGCCGGACGATCCAGCGATCCTTGTTGTCGCTGGCTCGCACGATGGTGACGGCGACCTTTCCATCCCCCGAAATCGTAGGCGACGACCAGCGCGCGTCGCGCTCTTTGGTTTCCGTCTTGCCCTCCGCTGACTTGGCCTCTGATTTCGTTTCCGACTTCAAGGCCGTAAGACCCGCCCAGACAACCTTGCGGGTCTTGAGATTGAGGATGGCGAGCTTGTTCTTGTCCTGGTTGTCTCCCACGCGATTGCGCGCCGTGATCGGCTCCGTGTAGGAAGACTCCGTGATGTAGTTCGACACGTCGGCGGTCTTGGAGCCGGTGGCCTTGATCGAAACCGTGGCGAAGACATGATCGCCGTCCGGAGAGAGTTGGGCGTCCACCACCGTCTCGCCCTCGGCCAGATCCAGCTTCGGCAGCGCCTCCGCGTCGCGTTTCTCTTCCCGAACCTTGCGCTCATCCGCGGTCTTCTTGACGAAGGCCAGGAGTTTTTGTTCCTCATCGCGCATCACCTTCTGGGCCTCCGTGAGCACGGGATCCTTCTTCTTCGGGCCCGCTTCGTAGAGCTGGACGATTCCGCCCTCGCCGGTTCCGGAGATCGGCACCAGGAAAAGCGCGTCGTCGCGGACAAACGAAACGTGCGTCTCGTTCTTGGCAAACCGGGCGCGGGTTTCGCCGCCGGTCATCCGGGTGATCAAACGCCGCGTCCGGGCCACGCTGTCGACAAGGACGACGTCGCCTCCCTGCGAGAAAACCGCGCGGCGTCGCGCTCCATCCCATTCCGCGTTCGCCGGGGGCGCCGCCTTTCGCTCGTCGTCGGAGAGCTTTCGAGCCTCACCCGTGGCGGCGTTTGTCACCCAGGTCGAAGTCTCGGTTTCGCCCGGCTTCCGCCACTCGAACCAGAACTCCTTCGAATCCCCGGCCCAGCGAATGGAGTCGGGCGCGTAGCCCACCAGTTTGGGTCCGCGCATGATCGAAGCCACGGAGAGTTCGAAGGGCGCAGGGGGAGTCGCGGCGATCAAGCATGACCCGGCCAGCGCCAGCAAAAGCGGTTTCTTCATGGCATCCTTCATTCGCTGAAATGGGAACGGGAGTGTACCCAAATCGCGGGCACGCTAGGCCGAACGCAAGGCCAGCTGGCCGCAGGCGCCGGCCACGTCTCTTCCCCGCGGCCAGCGGATGATTCCGGTGAGACCCCGATCCTTGATCTGGCCGTGGAAGCGGAGGGACTCGTCGCGGTCCGGGGCTCTGAACGGACTGCCGGGGAATGGATTGTGCGGAATCACATTGACGTGGCAATCGAGACCGCGCAGCAGGAGGGCGATCCGTCCGGCGTCTTCGGCCGAGTCGTTCACCCCCGGCAGTTGGACATATTCGACGAAAAATCGCCTCGGGCCTTTCTCGGTCGCCTGGCGAAGGACGGCCATGATCGAGGCCAGAGGCCAGGTCTGGTTGTGGGGCATGAGGCGGGTGCGCACTTCGTCGGTGGTGGCGTTGAGGGAGAGGGCTAGGCTCGCCCGGCTCTCTTTCAGGAACCGGCTCATGCGCGGAACCACGCCCGAGGTCGAGACCGTCACCCGTCGTGGAGAAAGACCCGGGAACACGTCGGTCAGCGAACGGACGGCGGCCAGTACTTCGTCGAGGTTGTCGAGTGGTTCGCCCATGCCCATGAAGACGACGTTGGTGGCGTCAAGTCCGGCCCGGGTCGCGGCCTCTCGGGCGATCAGGTACTGATGAACAATCTCGCCGGCGGTGAGGTTGCGTCTAAACCCCATGGTGGCGGTCGCGCAGAAGGCGCAGGCTCGCGTGCATCCCGATTGGGAGGAAACACAGACCGTGCCGCGCGTCCGTGAGGGGATCAGCACGGTCTCCGAACTCTGGCCGTCACCGAACTCGAGCGCCCATTTCGTCGTTCCGTCGTCCGCATGCAGTGTCTTTGACACCCGGGCCTTCGGCAGGACCAGAAAGCCGCGAAGGGGCGTCAGAACAGATTCCGAGACTCCGGCGATCTTCGAGGGAAGCGTCAAAAGTGGCCCGGCGACCAGGGCGCGACGCAAAGCGAGAGCGCGTGAATCGCCTCCGAGCCAAGGCCTCAGATCGCCAACCGTTGCGGCCAGGGCGTCGATCGGGTTCGCCGACAAGGGGGGCTTAGTGCCCCCGGTGCAGATCCTTCTCACCCGCCTCGATAGAGACGAGGAGACGATTCTGACGCGGTGGAAGCGGACACGTGGCGAAGTCGGTGAAGGCGCAGGGGGGCGAGTAGGCGCGGTTGAAGTCGAGGACGACCCTCCCGTCTTTTTCGGGAAGGGCGCTGTAGACAAACCGGCCGGCGCCGTAAGTGGTCTTCGCCGACGTCCCATCCTTAAAGATGTAGAACAGCTCATCCTGGGCCGGCGTTTCGAATACCGGCGTGAGTTCCAGTTTTTTCCCGAGAATCTCGAACTCAACCACGCCTGGACTGACGAAATCATTCACTTGACCGATAACGTTCGCGATCTTGACGGTGGCGGGCCGGGCGCCCTGGATGAGCCGGCCAGAAACGCGGTACTCGGGCTTCACGTCATACCACTCAAGACCTCGAAAGGCGAGCTTCCTCGCGTTTAACGGATCCCATAGGCGCAGACCCACAAGATCGCCTCGCCTGATCAACTGAATAAAGGTCCGCCCGATCTGAAAAGGCGGATCGGCTGAAGAGATCTCGCGCCCCGCGCCATCACCAGGTCGCAGAGCCACGGTTGTTCCGGTGCGGACAATCGTGCCCCACACCTTGGGCCCATCGGCCAGTCGGATACCCTGCCCTTCGCCGGAGCCGATGCTGGTCTCTCCTTCCTTGAGCCACGGAAGTCCTGAAACCGCGAGCCATCCTCGATCCGCCTTGAGGTCCCGCTCGCGGTTCTGCCTCCACTGTTCGGTTTCGCCGCCTTGCGGAAGGTCGGCATTTGAAGGCGCTTGGGCGAAAAGCAGTCCAAAGACCAGAATCGGGGTCGTCATGTCTGGCATCATGACGAATATCACACGAATTAGCCAAGGGGAGGCCTACACTGCGCCGCTCATGACTGGTCCCAAAGGTGAAGCTCCGCTCTTCGATCCCGCCGCGATCGAAACCCTCCGCAAGGTCGCGGGCGACCAGGCATCAAGTTTCGTGGCCGAAATGGCTCAACTCTTCTTCGACGAGACCGCGAAGGCGGTCCGCGAACTCAGGTCCGGGAGCGACCATGGCAATTGGCGAGCGGTATCGCGGCTCGCACATTCGCTGAAGTCGAGTTCGGCCACCCTGGGGTTGATGCGGCTCTCAAGGGTTTCGAAGGCCCTCGAACTGGACACCCAGAACGGCGCCTCAAGTCCGGAGACCGAAGGCCTCGTGGCCGAGGTTGGGGAGGAGTTCAAACAGGCGATACCGATCCTCAAGAGTCTTTCCGACCCGCCCGCCTGATAAGTTACGGAGACGATGCGGAACGCCGAAGTCATCCGCCAATGGAAGATCCTCAAGCGGATTGAGAAGAGCCGCTACGTCACCGCCAAAGATCTGGCCGAGGAGCATGAGGTCGCCCTGCGCACGATCCGCCGCGACATCGAAGCACTTCAGGAGGCCGGCTTTCCGCTGTACGACGATCGCGAAAGCGGCCGGAAGGTCTGGCGCCTTCTCGAGGGTTATTCGCAGAAGGCCCAGGCGACCTTCACGATGTCCGAGATGGCCGCGCTGTACTTCGGACGCCATCTCATAACCGTGCTGTCGGGCGCGCCGTTCGCGGCCGATCTCGACTCGGCCTTCGTCAAGATCCGCGCCGCCCTGCCGGAGAAGAGCTCGAAGTATCTGGCTCGGATCTCGGACCTCTTCGGAGCGCGGCCGTTTCCATCGAAGGACTACTCGGCAAAAAAGGGCGTGATCGCGACTCTCATCGACGCGACGCTTCACGAACGCCGGGTGGACATGTCGTACTACTCCGCCAGCTCGAAGCGGGCCAAGAGGTACGAGGTCGATCCCTACCGGGTCGTCTACTACCAGGGCGGGCTGTATCTGTACGGCCGGGTCGAAGAGTATGCCGAGATCCGCACCTTCGCGGTGGAGCGCATTGAGCGGATCGCCCTGATGGACGTGACTTTCGAGATGCCGAAGGACCAGGATATCGAGGCGCACACGCGAAGCGCTTTCGGCATCGCGGGGGGGCAGGCCCATGAAGTGGTGCTGCGCTTCGACGCGGTCGCGGCGGACAGCATCAAGGATCGAACCTGGCACGAGTCTCAGAAAATCGCCGGCCGCCCCGACGGCTCCTTCGATCTCTCGATGAACGTGGCCCTTTCGCGAGAACTCAAAGCCTGGATCCGAAGCTTCGTGCCGCGCGTGGTCGTGATCAAACCCTCGTCCCTGAAAGACGATATCGAACGCGACCTGAAGGAGGCGCTCACCCGTTGGAAAAGCTCATAAAGCGACTGGAAACCTTCCCAAACCCCAACCCGAAGCGGGACTACTTGATCGAGCACACCTGCCCTGAATTCACGGCGCTGTGTCCCAAGACCGGCCAGCCCGATTTCGCGACCCTGGTGATTCGCTACGTGCCCGATCGGCTTTGCGTGGAGTTGAAGAGCCTCAAGATGTACCTCGGCGGCTACCGGAACGAAGGCATCTACTATGAGGCGGTCACCAACCGAATCCTCGACGATCTGGTGGCCGCGACGAAGCCGCGGAGCATGATGATCGAAGGTCGCTTCGGCGTGCGCGGCGGCATCTCAAGTGTCGTGACCGCGAGCTTCGATAAAGCGCGCCGGTCGCGGCGCTAGACGCGGCAAAGCGGGCGGAGCCTTCGCTTCAGCTTCCGCCATCGCTCGGCCTTCGGGGGTGCTACGATCTTGGAGCCCCGAGTAGATCAATGACCGAGCGCGAGTTCCTCAAGAGTGTTCCTCTTTTCTCCCGGCTGGGAGAGGCATCGCTGGACGCCATCCTGCGCCTTACCCGCCGCAAGCGTTTCCCCAAAGACGAGATCATCTTTCACGAGAAGGAAGCGGGCGACTTCCTCTTCGTGATTCTCCATGGGCGGGTGAAGGTGGCGATCTTCGGAGACGACGGGAAGGAAGTGACGCTCTCCGTTCTTTCCGAAGGCGACTTTTTTGGAGAAATGTCGGTGCTCGATCTGGAGCCGCGATCGGCCACGGTCATAGCGGAAGAAGACTGCGAAGTCCTCTCCCTTCAGCGCGACGACTTCCTGCGCGCGCTCGAACACGATCCCGGCATGAGCGCGTCTCTCATCCAGGTCCTGGCCGACCGCCTGCGCAAGGCCAATCATCAGATCTCGACGCTGGCTCTCCTCGACGTCTACGGCCGGGTGGCCCGGGTCATCCAGGAACTCGCGGAAGAAGAGGGCAAGCGGCTGAAGGACGGACGGGTGGTGGTTCGCCGGCCCACTCACATGGACATCGCGCACCGCATCGGCTCCTCACGCGAGACCGTGACCCGTATGATGCGGGACCTCGAGGAGAACGGTCACATCGAGACCCAGGGGCGCGAGATCTTCCTGCGCCCCGACTTCCAAAAACTCTTCTAGGGTCAAGGGGGCCAGACACGGACCCGGCCCCCTTAACAAACCCCTGGCCTGCGCTCGGCGAATCGTTGTGATGCTCGAATCGCCTGAGTGACAAACGAGCGCCAGCAACTTTGCGGTGGAGGGGTCCGCGTAGCGGAGCCATCCAGAAATCAGGCGATTCGAAAGCGGAGTCGCCGAGCTTCGGCCATCGTCCAGAACCGCCCGGCCTCGGCTTTCAGAACCGCAGACAGCCGGCTTGTCGGGCCACTTCAAACAGAATGACCGCACCGGCGGCGGCGACGTTCAGGCTCTCCACCTTTCGAGCGTGCGGTATCCGGAGTCGTTGCGAGGCCGCGGATTCGATGCGCGCGCTGAGTCCTGAACCCTCCGAACCCAAAGCCAGAGCCAGAGGCGGAGTCAGCGTCGCTTCAAAAACCGAGAGAGCTCCTGGATCCGAGACCGCAGCCGCGAGCTTGATTCGAGCGGGCAGAAGGGTCAGCAATTCTTCGGCCAAAAGGTCCAGGACGTGGGGCATTCGGAAGGCCGAACCCGCTGACGCCCGCAGGGCTTTCGGCGAGAGCGGGTCCGCGCAGCCTCGAGTCAGCAGAATGCCTGAAACCCCGGCCGCTTCGGCGGTCCGAAAGAGCGTCCCCACATTGCCCGGATCCTGAAGCCCGTCAAGGACGAGGACGAAGACGTTAGGGTCCTCCAGCCAGTCCTTCTTGAAGCAGGGTCGCGCCATCAGGGTAATGAGGCCTTGAGGCGTCTCGACCTCCGACAGGCTCCGCATAAGCGGAGCCGAGAACTCAAAGCGAGGCGCTTGGAGTTGAGTCTGGACTCCGGGCGCCGGCCCCGAGAAGGCGATCGCTTCAAGCAAGAGGTTCGACCGCATCGCTTCCTCAAGAAGCTTCGGACCTTCGACCAGAATCAGATCCCGATTTTTCCGCGCGCGCACGGCAAGAAATCGCTTGAACTCCGGGTTGTCGCGACCTGAGATCCGCTTCGGTGGTGGGTTCGACACGAGGGCCAGTTTTGAGGGGTAGGAGCGCGAAAGACGAATCGGGCGGCGATGCTAGCATTGTCATTTGGAGCCTCGGGGCCATCAGGATGGGCCCCGCAACCGCGACGCCTTGCGCGGACCCTCTTCGGAGGCGCCTCATCGAGGATCCAAAAAGACCGGGGGCCAGCGCGATACCGGCGGCCTTGTGGTCGAGACGAAGCTCATCAACCACGGAAGAGAAGTCGAAGTCCATGATCGAAGCGAAAAAGAAACTTGAGGAAGATATTCGAGCGGCGGAGCACGAGCTCAAGGTCGAGCTTCCAAAAGAGATTCAGCGCGCTCGTGAATGGGGCGACTTGCGGGAAAACGCCGAGTACAAGGCGGCCAAGGAGCGGCAGGCGTTCCTGCAGGCTCGCATCGCCCAGTTGCAGGGCCGGCTGGCCGGTCTGTCGATGATGAATCTCGACAGCATCCCCAAGGACAAGGTGGGACTCGGGTCCACCGTGCGCGTGCGCGACGAGGACACCGGCGAAGAGAACACGTACGACATCGTGACCAGTGAAGAAAGCGATCCCGAAAAAGGACGCATCTCTCCCTCCTCTCCGATCGGCCGGTGCCTCCTCAACAAGAAGGTGGGCGAGGTGGCCGAGGTCCGCGTGCCCAAGGGGACGCGGTACGTGGAGATCCTCAAGCTCGCAACCATCCACGACGCCCGCTGAGCTACATGCTCGGAGAAGGGCTTCTGCCCTCTTCCCGTCACCGCGAGCCGTGGACGGACTGGCGTCCGTGATGTTCGGGGGAAACACAGAACCGTCATCGCGGAGGACCCGTCGTCAACAGGCATCTTCGTAGTGGCCCGCGGGTCCAGGGGGCGAGCGGGCTTCTAAGTGGCTCCGCTTCGCGGACCCACCCTCCCGGTCAGACTCGGGGACCGTGGCTTTGCTCGGCGTTTGCGGCGGCAGTGAGCTCACAAGAACGGAGCGGGACCAGGGACCGAGTGGGTTGCTGGCGTCGGGGCGTCGTGCGCGAGTCGCAGGAGTCCGTTACAGACATTCGCGAGCGAAGAGCCGAGTAAGGAG
>JANLWV010000055.1:0-14090 GCA_031364765.1 Vicinamibacteria bacterium | reverse complement strand
GCTTCGAAGTTCATCTTGTCGGCCTTGAGATACTTGCCGGAAGCGAAGGCTTCGTTGATGAAGTAGGAGATGACCGAGGTGCCGATCATCAGGATGCGCATCGCGAAGATCCAGACCAGGAGCTGAACCTGAACGGTGGAATCGGCGACGGCGAGAAGGATGAAGGTGATGAGGGCGACGCCGGTAACACCGTACGTTTCGAAACCGTCGGCCGTCGGGCCCACCGAGTCGCCCGCGTTGTCGCCCGTGCAGTCGGCGATGACGCCGGGGTTGCGGGCGTCGTCTTCCTTGACGTCGAACACGATCTTCATGAGGTCGGAGCCGATGTCGGCGATCTTGGTGAAGATGCCGCCGGCGATCCGGAGGGCGGCAGCACCCAGCGACTCACCGATGGCGAAGCCGATGAAGCAGGGGCCCGCGTACTCGCCGGGAACGAAGAGGAGGATGGCGAGCATGATCACAAGCTCGGTGGAGATGAGCAACGTGCCGATCGAGATGCCGGCCTTGAGGGGAATCGCGTAAGTCGGGAAGGGCTTGCCCCGAAGCGCCGCAAACGCCGTGCGCGAGTTGGCGAAGGTGTTGATGCGGATGCCGAACCAGGCCACACCGTAGCTGCCCGCGATGCCGACGAGCGAGAAGAAGATGATCAGCAGGACGCGGTCAATGGAGAAGTGCCGCAGCCACCAGAAGTACACCACCATGATCGAGGCGATGAACACCCACAGAAGCATGATGAACCGCCCCTGGGTCTGGAGGTAGGTTTTGCAGGTCTCGTAGATCAGCTCGGAAACTTCGAGCATGGACGAGTGCACGGGCATGTCGCGAAGCTGCTTGTAGAAGACCATCCCGAACAAGGCTCCGGCGGCGCAGACGAAGAGGCCAAGGAAGAGGAGGGTCCAGCCGGTCATGCCGAAGAAGCTGACCGAGGTGAGATCCGGCAGGACCAGCTCGGCCTCGCTCGCGAAACTCGGGGCCGCAGAGGCCAGGATCACGAGTGCCGCCGCCATCATCATGGCGAGCTTTTTAGACTTACGCTCGACGAACGAAAACATGGGTTTCTCCTAAGACAGGAACCTTGGGGCTGGGATGATGCCCGGGAAATGACCGCCTCGGGGGGCGTGAAGCGGCAAATTCTAGCTGAACCCCGTCAGATCATGTTGATGGTCAGACTCGAAGGGTGGACGGCGTCGACATGAACCCGGTTTGTCGCCACCTCAGTCCCCGACTCCAGGCCGCACGGCTCGCCGGTGTTCAGGTTCACGTCAAAACGCGGAAAGTTTGAGCTGGAGATGTCCAGGCGGATGCGGTGTCCTTTGGCGAAGACGTTGCCGATCGCCTGGGGCTCAATCGTGATCTCGACAATCTCGCCGGGGCTGAGAAAGACGTCCCGATCGAAACCTTCGCGATAGCGACAGCGAACGATTGAGTCGGTCAGGTTCATGGCAAAGCCCTGAGGCCAGTACGGACCTGGCGGATAGACATCGATGAGCTTGGCCGTGAAGTCGGTGTCCTTTGCCGAAGACGAGACGAAGAGCCGGACCGAGATAGGTCCGGTGACCTCTGCGGGCTCCTCCAGAGCGTCGGTCTGGAAGACGAGAACGTCTTCGCGGCTCGCCAGCGGACTTGTGTCGCGGCACGCCCACAGATCCTCGCGGCCACGCTGGTCATAGGCCCCACCCTGGATGAGGAGAGGAAACATGCCGTTTTGAACTCCCCCTCCGACCGTGGGCACGGGGTCTACGGGGTCGAAGACGAAGCTGCGCGCAGGCGCATCGGACGCCGGTGACTCACGACTCAGACTCCCGTCTCCGTGGAGGTGAAACGTGACCGGCCGCGCCCTCGCCGGGGGCCACGAGGTTTCGTCGCGCCAGGCGCCGCCGTGCTGGAGCCGGCCTTCCCCATCTCGATGACCGCTGCCGCCGCCCATCACGAAGATGTGCACCTCGGGACCGTTCAGGAGGCCGTTGTCGACGCCCTTCAACGTGGCGTCGAACCAAAAGCGGCGAAGCGCATTGAAATCGATCCCCGCTTCCCCCCCGAAGTCGACCTCGCCCGCGTACGAACGCGCGAAGTCGTCGTAGCCATGAAGCCAGGAACCGATGAGCAGCCGCATGGGAGACTTCCGGCCCCGGCGAATCGCCTTGTATTTCTCGATCGTGGCCCAGACATGGTGGCCGTACCACGAGGTCTGAAAGAAGATCGGGATATCGGGGTACACGTCGACGTGATCCTGGAGAGAGAGTGTCGGCTGCGTCCAGTAAGGCTCGCGCCGGCTCGTGGTGAGCATGTCGAAGAACCACCGCTCTTCGCGCGGAGCATGGCGCAGGAATGACCGACCCCGCAGGAGCGGCAGCCGATCCAGCCACGGGCGCAATCCATCGAGCTCGGCTTCGAAGGCAGCCCGACGTTCGGGATCGTTCGCCAGATCCGGGCCTTCACGGGCCAGACGGACGACGTACGGGAGCAACACCCCGAGTTCAAAGGCGCCCGAGTGTCGAAGGGTGCGGTGGAAGTAGTCGTAGCCTCCGTCCGAGAGGAACTGGGCGCGAAGACCAGGCGGAGACATCACGGCCAGAGCCTGCTGGGTCGCGGTGCTATAGGACAGACCCATGGTCCCGATGTTGCCGTCGCACCAGGGCTGCGACGCGATCCACGCCATCGTGTCGAAGCCATCGGGGCCTTCCTGCTCGGAGAGGAAGGACCACTCCCCTTGAGACGCGAATCGTCCGCGCACGTCCTGCATCACCACCGCGTAGCCAGCACGCGCGAAGAACTCGCCGGACTGATTCAGAACGGCGCGGCGTTTGCCGTAGGGCGTCCGTTCCAGCAGGACCGGGAAGCGGCCAGGCAGGGCCACCCCGTCTCGAGCCGGTCGATAGACGTCGACCGACAAGGCGACACCATCGCGCACCCGAACGCTCTGGTCGCCTTCGAGAGCGAAGTCAACACTCATGACGCCTGGACCGTGTGAACCGTCTGGTAGAACCGGTCCGCACCCGCATCCTCCGACGGTTTTGTGACCAGTGCGACGAGGGGAATCACCACCAGGGGAATGAGCGTGCTTGCATACGAAGGGTCATAGGTCGACAGTCCCCCACGCACCAGGGCGTATGAAACGACACTGGCCCCATAGCCGAGGCCCATCCCCCACAAGACGCTCGCTTCCGTCGTCCGCCGCCAGTAGATCAAGAAGAAGAGGGCGATCGCGGGCGGCACTACGGTCGCATAGCCGAAGAGGAGCAGGCTCAAGAGCGAGATCCCCGACTTCACCACCAGAAGCGATAGGAAACCGGAAAGGACGCCGTAGACCACGGTCGCGATTCGGTACGCGCGCAGCGTGCCTTCCGCGTCGGCGGTGACTCTCCTTGGGAGCCAGTCGCGCACAAACAGAGTGGCGCTCGAAAGTAGGATGGGCCCTCCGGTGGAGACCACCGCGGCGAGGATGGCGGCGATGGCGAGCCCTCCGAGCCACGGGCTGGTTTCCGTGGCAAACGTGGTGATGGTGGCGTAGCCGGAAAGTCCTTGGGCCGCGCCATACCTGGCCAGGGTCAAGATGCCGACGATGCCGGCGAGGGCGGGCATGAGGCCGGCGCCCAGCCCCGCCAAAACGAACGTCACGGGAAGCTGCCGTTCGGTGCGAGCCGCGGTTGAGAAGTTGGCGTAGATCGACGCGGCCGGAGTGTGAATCGCGGCGGAAAAGATCATGGCGATCACGGGCGCCCATCCCTGACCGGCGAGACTCCAGAAGGCGCTCTCGTCACGCCCGACGAGGAGGAGCTTTGCCGCGACCGCGCGTGTGACCGCGTCCCATCCGCCGAACGAGGACGTCCCGAGGATCGCCACCGCGCCGAGGCCGATGATGATGACCGCGCAGTGAATGAGGTTCGTGTAGGCCGCGCCCCACAACCCTCCAAACGCGGTGTAGCTCACCAGGACCACGACTGCGCACAAGGTGGCGACCGGCACGCTGATTCCGGTCATGAACCGGAGCAACGCCGCAATCACATACACCTCGATCACATTCACGATCATGTACTCGGTCTGGACGCACAAGCTGGTGAGAGCCTGCCCTCGCCTTGATCCGAACCGGCGCGTGAACGCCTCGCCCACGGTCTGCAAACCGAGCCGGCGATACGGAACCGCGAACCACAGCCCGACGATGGCCAGGGCCAGAAACGTGCTCACCGCGTACCAGACGAGGTTCCAGACCCCGCCGGTGATGACGTCGCCCGCGACTCCGTAGATGCCGGCTCCGCCGATGCGGGTTCCGGCAATCGCGGCCGCGAGCATGAACGTGCCCATCGACCCCCCCGCGACGGCCCAGTCGCGAGCGGTCTTCGCCCGGCGTCCGAGCGCGATCCCGAGCAGAGTGGTCAGGACGAGATACGCGATGACGACGCTGAGCGGGCTGACGGTCATCAGTAAGAGCATTCGAGCATACGCGGCCCCCTGGAACACCGCCCGAGGCACGACCGCAGGGTTAGCCGAGCGGAGACGGGCTACGGTTCACTTATGACGCCGCTCATCCCGAGAAGCCAACGCTCCAAAATTTCCCGGGTTTCGACCCCGGTCGCGCCCTTGAAAATCGCCGGCAGTTCGTCAATGCGGAAGCCCCGCTTCTCCCGGACCGACCACGCAACCAGCGCCCGCAAGGCCTCGCGGAGTCGCTGCGTCCCATTCGTCGCAGCGCGGATCCTTTGGTCCATCTCGTACGCCATCAACCCACCGCGGGAGAAGACGGTTCGGCCCGTGCGGAAGTCCTCCGAGTAGGCCGTCGAGGCGACTCTCGACAGTTCGACAAGCGGCATGCGCTTCAGGAAGTCAGGCATGTCACGCAAAGCACTTCGGAAACGCGCCTCCACCAGGCCCTCCCGGTACGGCTTGCCATCGGCCGAGGCGGGCAACACATCCGAGAGGGCATCCGCCGCGGCATACTGCCCGAAGCCTTCGCTCAGCCAGATGGTGTCGATCAAAGGCGCCAGCTCCCAACGAAATGGGAAGTACCCTTCCCCGGCGCAGCGCTTCGGAATCCAGGCGTGCGAGACATGATGCGCCACGTTGTAGCGGAAGGACGCGCGCTCGCGATCGGTCGACCTCGCCGTGGGCGCCGCCGACGCGAGAGCGCCGAACGTGGCGCTCTGCATGTGCTCCATACTGAAACCGTAAGTGTGTCGTGCCGAGATCGGCTCCAAGTAGTCGAAGACCAGGGTGAAGTGTGGGAAGGGCGCTTCGCCGAAATAGCGAACGAGGGCCTCGAAGGCCTGCTCGGCGAGGGGCGCCATGATGTCCTCATCGATCCGGCCCTCGGCGTGCACGGCCATAAAGAGATCGGGGGTAGCGCCGAGCTTCCTCACCCGGAAACCCGGACCCATCAAAATCTGCGAATCGGCCAGGTCGTAGAAGTTCGAGGCGCTCGCGCGTAGAAACCCCGGGATCGCGGGGGCTCTGGGAGCAAGGGTGGAGAACACCGGCCAGCCCGGCCGGTTGGGAGGCGGCGCGATCGTGAGTTCGATGGCGCGGTCCTCGAAGCCTTCGATGTACGGGAAGACCGAGTAGCCGAGCAGCGAAATGTAACCGTCGCGCGCTCGTGAGGAGTCGCCCCCGGCGAGGATGGAGGCCTCCATGACCGGAAGGTTGACTTCGTAGTCGATCGTCGCGATGGGGTCTCGAGCGTCTGCGGCGGCCAGGGACCATCGCGGCCCGTCACCTCGCGTGACCGTCGCGGCAGCGCCGGATCTCGATCGCGCGCCCGTCACCGTCACGAACTCGTCGTACCGCTGCTGAGAGTAGCCCATCGGAATGGCGCGAGGCATGATCAACGTCGCCTGCGCCGGCGCGGCGTCTTTGGGCAGCGTCATGACCACGTGGATGATGGAGCCAAGACCGAGAGGTCCAACCGCCGCGGGAGCCACCGAATACTTCACGGCCGGCTGCGCGGAAGCAAGAGGCGCAGGGAGCGCAAAGATCGAGGCGAGCCAGGCGACGGTAAGACGCATGTCGGGACAATACGGGCGATGTCGGGAACCGTCAATGGCGAAACCAGGGGCTTCTGATCCTGCTTCATGTGAACCACATAAACTCGCAGGCCTTAGAGGAGACTCCAACTTGATGAAACGCCCTTTCGCCTCCGCCCTCTTTGTCTGTGTTCTCGGCTTCGTCAGCGCCGCACGGTCCGCAGAAGCCGGTGAACAGGACAGAATCCTCACCCACCGTCAGCAGGCCGTTCTCATCAAGGGTTTCATCGAAAAGCGATTCGAGACTCTGCTGCCCCGGCTGATGCGAGAGGCGGGCATCGATATGTGGATCATGGTCTCGCGCGAGTACAACGACGATCCGGTGTTCCGGTCGATGGCGCCACTCACCACCTACTCGTCGCGCCGTCGCACGATTCTGGTTTTTGTTGATCCAGGAGCGGGCAAACCCGTAGAGCGCCTGTCCGTCGGCCGGTTCGACTACGACGGTCTCTTCAAGGTCGTCCCCACCCACAATGACGCTCAGTGGGAGGGGCTGCGGAAGCTGGTGGCTGAGCGCAATCCCAAAGTCATCGGCATCAACACTTCGGAAGCCTTCAATCACGCGGATGGCCTCACCGCGAATGAGAAGGACAACCTGATGAAGGCGCTCGGACCCGAGTTCACGCCGCGGGTGAAATCCGCGGAGAGGCTCGCGGTGAACTGGCTCGACATCAAGATTCCCGAAGAAGCGGAGATCTACCGGCACGTGATGCGGGTGGCCCACCAGATCATCCGTGAAGCCTTCTCGAACGAGGTCATCGTTCCCGGCGTCACGACCACGGAGGACGTGGTGTGGTGGATGCGGCAGCGGGTGGCCGAGATGGGCCACGGGGGCTGGTTTCATCCGTCAATCACCATCGCCCGCAACGGTTTTCCCAATGGCGTGCCCCTTGGCGAGCGCACGATCCAGCGCGGTGATTTGCTCCACACCGACTTCGGCATCGTCTACGTCGGCTTCTCCACCGACACTCAGCATCATGCCTATGTCCTGCTGCCCGGCGAGACCGATGCGCCGCAGGGTTTGAAGGACGGTCTCAAGGCCGCGAATCGACTGCAGGACCTCACGATGCAGTACGCGAAGCCGGGCGGCACAGGAAATGAGGCGCTGGCCGCCGCGCGCAAGCAGGCCATCGCCGAGGGCCTTGTGCCCTCGATCTACTGTCATCCCATCGGCTACCACGGCCACGGAGCGGGTTCGCCCATCGGCATGACCGACTATCAGCAGGGCGTACCGGTGCGCGGGGACTTTCCGCTAAACGCGGACTCCTGGCATTCGATTGAACTGAACGCCATGCACAAGGTAAAGGAGTGGGGCGATCAGGCGGTGCGCTTCGCGCTCGAGGAGGATGCCTTCCTGTTCTCCACGGGATGGCAGTGGGTCATCGGGCGTCAGACCGAGTTCTATCTCATCAAGTAGCGGTGATGTCGCAACGATCTGTCGTACTCGCCTGCCTCGCGGGCGGCTTCCTTCTCGAAGCAGCGCCCGGACGCGCCGGGGAGCGTACGACCAGGCCCTACCCGGGGGTGATGCACGTCCATCGGACGGACCATGCTCAGGACTATCACCTCGTCAGGGTGGCGCCTCGAAAGATGGACGTGGTGGGTACCGATCAGGAACAGGCGTGGTCGGTGGTCTCGGAGTTTGCGAAGAAGGCGGGCGCCCAGATCGCCATCAACGCGAACTTCTTTTCGAAGACCGAGAGCTGCGGGGTCACCGCGGGCGAAGGGCGGCTCTGGACCGCCGTCTACGTGGGCTGCCCGATGACCATGGCCTTCTTCCGCGATGGGACGGCGTCCATCTTCAAGGCGAGGGTACGAAAGGACGGCGCTCTCTCTCCGACCATTGGCCTGGTCGCCGCCGTGTCCGGCCGCCCAAGACTGGTGGAGGACTCGCGCCCCTCGCCGACCGTCGAGAGGTTCGCCTCGATACGTCACCCGCGCACTGCGCTCGGGCTAAAAAAAGACGGCACGGTCGTGATCCTGGTGGCCGATGGGCGCCGAGGAACGGCTCTCGGCTTCACCGGCCCGGAGATGAGTGAGATCCTTCTAAGCGAAGGCGTGGTCAACGCCATCAACCTTGACGGCGGCGGTTCGACCACCCTTTACATCGAAGCGGAAGGCGGCCTCCAGAACCGGCCCTCCGACGGGCATGAGCGCGTGGTGGTGAACCAGCTCGGTTTCAGACTCAAGGCCTTGAAGGGTCCGACGAAACCTTGACCACGCGCGAACAAGCGGCCTTCGGCGCGTCGCTCGGTTTGGTGGCGGGGCTTCTCGCCCGCGACCTCGATCTCACTTCGCTGGTGTCTTTCTGGGGCGATCGTCTTTTCCTGCTGCCCGTGGGCGCGGTCTTCGGGGCGCTCTGCGGCGTCACCCGTTTGCGCAAGCTCTTGTATGCCGTGACCGCGGCTCTGATTCTCCTTTGGACCCTTGCGTCCTATGGGCCGCTGAGTCGCGTGTTGCTCAAGGGTCTCGTTCGAAGCGACGCCCTCCGCCCGGCGGACGCGGTTCTGGTCCTCGCGACCAGGATGCAGACCGACGGCGACCCGACCTCGGCGCAGCTCGCGCGTCTCATCCGCGGACTTGAACTGGTCAAGGACGGTCTGGCCCCCCGGCTGATCATCACCGAGCTGCCCCCGCCCCATGCGTCGCAGCGTCCCTTCGCCGAAGCCCTGCTGGCAAGGTTCCGGCCGGATGTGGAACTGGTGGTTCTCCAGCCGGTGCTCAGCACCCACGACGAAGCCGTCATGGCCGCCGATTATCTGAAGGCCCGCGGGCTGAGGCGGATCATTGTGACCACGTCGCCGACTCATACGTTCCGCAGCGCGGCCCTGCTCGATGCCCTCGGTCTTGAAGTGATGGCCGCACCCTCCCGCGAAACCCGGTTCGATCTCGAGACGCTTGACCGGCCGGAGGAACGCCTGATGTCCTTCGGCTCGATGATCCACGAGCACCTCGGGATCCTCGTCTACCGGCGTCGCGGCTGGATCCGTTGAGAATCAGGGCCCGGGTTCGCCCTCGGCCAAGGACTCCAGGAAAACGCGCAGCTTGGCAAACGCCTGACCGCGGTGAGAGATCGCATCCTTCTTTTCGCGCGGAAGCTCACCCGTGGTGCACCCCGAGGGCGGATGGAAGAAGATCGGATCGTAGCCAAAGCCATGGACGCCGCGCGCGCGAGAGGCGATGCGGCCCTGGACGTGCTGCTCGGTCTCGAAGACGATGTCGCTGGATACGACCATCGTCACCGCGCAGGTGAAGCGCGCCGTCCAGAGGTCCACCGGCACCTCGCTCAGCCGGCGCCAGATCTCCTCGAACCGCTGCGGGTAGGTGGCGCTTTCTCCGCAGAATCGACTGGAGTAGACGCCCGGCTCGCCGTTCATCGCGTCGATCGAAAGCCCGGAGTCATCGGCCACGGCGGGAAGGCGGGATACCCGCGCATAGTGACGAGCCTTCAGCCGCGCGTTCCCCAGGAACGTGGTCTCGGTTTCCTCGGGGCTCTCCTCAATGCCGAGATCGCGCGGAATGACGAAATGGAACGCCAAACCGGAGAGGAGACGTTCGATTTCGCGGAGTTTGTCGCGGTTCTGGGTGGCAATCAGGATGTCGCGCATGGGCCGGGGATTCTCCCATGCCCACGTATACTCCCGGCGTTCGCGCGCCTGTAGCTCAGCTGGATAGAGCGGCAGCCTTCTAAGCTGCGGGCCAGGGGTTCGAGTCCCTTCAGGCGCACTTTCCTTAGGTGGGGAGCGTTGCACGGACCCGCCCCCCACACCCCCGTTCGCTCCGGCGGGAGTGAATCCCGCCTGCGCTTGGCTTTAGTTGGGGGGCCGCAGTTCTGCAACGGACTGTAGTGCTTAGCCCCCCAAACCCCCGTTTCGCTGCGGCCGGAGTGAATCCGGCCTTCGCTCAGTTGCCCGAAGCGATAGGGACTCCGCACCGTGGGCCAAGTCCCCCAATAGCCGCGTTCGCTCCGGCGAGAGTGACAAACGAGCGCTAGCGACTTTGCCCTGGTCAGGCGCTATGGACTGATACGCTCATTCCTACCGCGGCCGGGGCATGGCTCTCCGGCGTCCATCGACCTGTGCCTTCAAGGCAGGAATGTCCCGGACGGGCCACATTGTGATGTTTTTTTCCACGGCGTAACGATGCTCCCCTGGGTAGATGACGAAGAGATGGTCGAGGGCCAGATCGTGGATCGCCGTGCGCATGGCTTTGGTGAGTGCGGGCGCCTCCGAGAACTTGACCTCGACGCCGAACCTCTTCCCGTTTCGGAGGAAGAAAAGATCGAGTTCCGCGCCGCCGTAGGAGCCCCAGAAGTAGGTCTGGGCAGGCGTCAGCGCCCGCAGGACCTGCTCAATCGCGAAACCCTCGAACGAGGCTCCGGCGCGGGGATGGGCGAGCAGCGACCTGCGGTTGTCGATTTCGAGAAGACGGTGCAGAAGGCCGGTATCTCGAAAGTAGACTTTCGGCGCTTTCACCTGCCGTTTGTTCAGGTTTTCGTGCCACGGCTGAAGCTGACGCACCATGAACGTCCCGGTGAGAATGTCGAGGTACGAGCGCACCGTCTTGTCCGACAGGCCCATCGACGCGCCGATCGAGGACGCGTTCCAGGTCTGGCCGTGGTAGTGCGCGAGCATTGTCCAGAACCGCCGCATGGCCGGGGCGGGAATCCCGATGCCGAGTTGAGGCACGTCTCGTTCGAGGAAGGTTCGAACCAGCCCCTCTCGCCAAGCCACCGAGTCGTTGTTCGATCTGGCGAGCCACGAGCGAGGGAACCCGCCTCGCAGCCACAAGCGCTCCCAGGATTCAGGGCCCGACTCGCTCAGGTCGAAGCCGCCCAGTTCGACGAACTCCACCCGGCCAGCCAGCGTCTCCGAGGCCCCACGAACGATGTCCGGCGAGGCGCTACCGAGAACGAGAAACCGCGTGCCCGGCTTCGGTCGATCGGCGAGGATGCGGAGGACCGGAAACAAATCGGGCCGGGCCTGGATTTCGTCGAGGACGACGAGCCCGCTTTCGGCGCGCAGGGCAAATTCAGGATTTTGCAGGCGTCGCAGATCCGGCTGCGACTCGAGGTCGAAGAAGGTGGCCGTTCGGTCACGCGCAAAAGCGCGCGCGAGCGTTGTCTTCCCGCATTGACGGGGCCCGAGCAGGGCGGTGACCGGCGAGCGTTTCACCGCCCGAGCGATCTTCAACGCGGCGTCAGGGCGTCCCAGCACGCGCGCAGCCTAGCATGAATATTCGGAGGCAGACTCCGAATATTCAAGACTCGTGAACAAACCCTGCGTTCTTGACCGGCGATGGCAGCGCGCGCCCGGGGTACTCGATGGTCCTACTACTTCGTCAGCAGCCCCTGGACGCCCAGCCAGTCCGTGAAGAGGTCGATCCAGCGGTCGGAGGGCAGGTCCTGCTTTCGCATGCCGAAACCGTGGCCGCCCTTCGAGTAGAGGTGTAGCTCCGCCGACTTCTTGGCCGCGGTCCAATCCGCGTACAGGCGGACGCTATGCGGGGCGAGGCCAAGCCCGTCGTCCGTCGCGGCCAGGAGGAACATCGGCGGCGCGTCAACCGGGACGGCACCTTTGATCGTCCGGTCGTATCCGTGGTAGATCGGGGCCACGAAATCGGGCCGACTTTCCGGCGAGTAGCCGAAGGCCACCGATGCCGCGACGATCCCGCCCGCGGAGAAGCCCAGGATCCCGATGCGGGCCGGGTTGACTCCGAACTCCTTCGCTCGCCGGCGAACGAGAGCCACGGCTGCCTTACCGTCGGCCGTCGCCATGCGGACGATCGGCGGAACCTCTTCGTCGCGCTGTTGAGAAGACTTGGATGACATTTCGCCGACGGGGTCCGCTGTCTTGGCTTCTATGAGCCGGTACTTGAGAACGAACCCCGTGACGCCCTTGGCCACGAGGGCATGAGCGACGTCGAAGCCCTCGCTGTCGATGGAGTGGGCGTGGAACCCTCCGCCCGGGCAGATAATGACGGCCGTGCCGTTGGCCTTGCCTGGCGCGGGCTTGAACACGGTCAGGGTCGGATTGACCACGTTGTAGACGACGCGCGTCCGCCACTCGTTGTCATTGTTCTCCTTTTCTTCCTGCTTCCAGCCCTCCGAGCCCGGAGCCGGGCCCGGGTAGAGCCGGATGACGGGTTCCTGGGCCAGCACGGGGCTACCCACGAAGAAAGGCAGGATCATCAGGAACGCCTGATCTATTTCTTTGAGCTTCACGGGAAGTTCTCCTTCGGTTGAACTCTTTCAGGCCGTTGCCTTGGCGATCTGCGCGCGAAGGGCAGTCCACGCCTCGCGCTCGAAGCGCGCCAGTCTCTCCGGATCTTTGGAGAACGCTTCCGGCACGACCTTTATCGTAACCTCTATCGTAACCTCGCGGTCGGGCTATCGGATCGCGCGCGCGGCACACCTCTCCACCATGAGCAAGAAACTCCCCCCGATTCACCCTGGCGAGATCCTGCGTGAGGAGTTCATGAAGCCCATGGGCCTCTCCAGCCCAAAACTCGCGCGCGCCCTTGAGGTGACGCCCGCCCGCGTCAACGAAATCGTTCGCGAGCGGCGTGGTATCACCGCCGACACGGCGCTTCGGCTCGCGCGGTTCTTTGGAACCGACGTTCAAAGCTGGCTCAACCTGCAAACCCATTACGACATCCAGTGCGCGGAGGACGCCGCCGGCCGCGCCATTCAGCGGATCCGGCCTCGGCAAAGCGCGGGGAGCGCCACAACCTTGGCGAGGTTGTAGGTGACCGCCCTCGAAAGAAAGGCGTTCTTCGTCGAACCCAAGACCCTCAAGAGTGCGCGGCGAATTCTGCGCGCCAGATCTGACGGCGAGACCGTCCGCCTGGCCCTCGCTCGAGTCAAGGAGATCGAGGAGTCTTGGAAGCCACTACTCAACCTCGCGGGCGTCGCGAAAGGCGAGAGTTTCAGAGAAATCTAGAGGTGCTCCCTTTTTTGGGGGACGCGCGGCGGGCGAGGGCGGAGTCGAAGTTGCGCCCTTTGGGCGGGCCTTGGATCGTGCGGAACTAGAGCGAACGAGGGCTCCGATCCAGAGCAAGGGGTTCGCACTCGCTTCCTCTTGCCGTTGCGCGGGCGAACCCCGCAGCGCGCCCGCCGTGGGCGCAACTTCGGCCCCGGCCTCGCTCACCCCGCGCGGCGCCCGCGCTTCGCGCCCTTCTGGCTCGGTTGATCGGAATCGAATAAACTGACCGGGCAGACGTAGCTCAGTTGGTTAGAGCGCCTGATTGTGGATCAGGAGGTCGTGGGTTCGACCCCCACCGTCTGTACCAGCTTCTCTGGGCCGGAGTGAATCCGGCCTCCTCAGTTGGGGGGCGGTGGCCGGCCCCGCCCCCCAAACCCCCGAATTCGAGCGCCCAGCCACCAAATGGAACTTGTCCAAGCCGCGCTTGCTCGCGGCCTCCGCGATCTCCTTCCGGGAGAAATGATCGCCCGTCAGCGCATGATCGCGACGATCCAGCGCGTGTACGAGCTTTATGGATTCGTGCCTATCAGCACGCCGGCCATCGAGTACCTGGGCGTGCTTTCGGGTTCCGCCGGCGCGGAGACACAGAAGTCGATCTTCCGAGTCCAGGGGCCGGACGACGATTCGCTCGGTTTGCGGTTCGACCTCACGGTTCCGCTGGCTCGCTTGATGGCTCAGTATCCGGAATTACCTCGACCGTTTCGCCGATATCAGGTAGGACCAGTCTGGCGCGCGGACAAGCCGGGCGCTGGTCGTTTTCGCGAGTTCACTCAGTTCGATCTCGATTCGGTGGGCGTGCCTTCCGAGATTGCGGACACGGAAATCATTGCGGGGATGTGCGACACGCTGACCGGACTCGAGTGCGGACCTTTTCGAGTCCGGTTCTCGAGCCGGCGCGTGCTCAATCTGCTGATGCCCATGGCCGGAATCGATCCGACCCACCTCCCGCGGCTTGAGGACCTCCGCCGCCTGCCCATCCTGACCAAGGACGAGGTGAGCGCGCATGCCACCTCGATGCGCTCCGCGGTCGCTCAACAGTTCAGCCCGCGCGAGGCCCACACATCTGGATCCACCGGCACCGCGCTCTCCTTCC
>JANLWV010000042.1:0-4889 GCA_031364765.1 Vicinamibacteria bacterium | reverse complement strand
CCAAGCTTTTATTGAACTCTACCTCATGCGAAATCGAAGGTCTTGGGTCAGCGGTGTTCCTTGTAATGGTTGATCAAACCGTTGGTCGACGAATCGTGGCTCGCCACTTTCCCGCCGCCCGCAAGCTCCGGCAGGATCGCCTTCGCCAGCTGTTTGCCCAGCTCAACCCCCCACTGATCGAACGAATTGATGTTCCAAACAATGCCCTGAGTAAAGATCTTGTGCTCGTAAAGCGCGATCAATGACCCAAGCGTGCGGGGCGTCAGTTTCTGGATCAGGATCGAGTTGGTGGGTCGATTCCCGGTGAAGACTTTGTGGGGCACGAGCTTTTCGAGAGCGTCTCCCTTCAAGCCCGAAGCCACGAGCTCGGCGCGGACCTCCGCCTCGGCCTTCCCCTTCATCAACGCCTCGGTCTGGGCGAAGAAATTCGAGAGAAGGATCTGATGGTGCTCGCCGATCGGGTTGTGGGACTCGATGGGGGCGATGAAGTCCGCGGGAACGAGCTTCGTGCCCTGGTGAATCAGCTGATAGAACGCGTGCTGGCCGTTCGTCCCGGGCTCGCCCCAGATCACCGGGCCGGTCGAGCAGTCGGCGGGCGTCCCGTCGCGGGTCACGCCCTTGCCGTTGCTCTCCATGTCGCCTTGCTGGAAGTAGGCGGGGAAACGGTGCATGTACTGATCGTAGGGCAGGATCGCGTGGGTCTGGGCGTCGAAGAAGTTGTTGTACCACACGCCAAGCAGGCCGAGGATCGCCGGCAGGTTCTTCTCGATCGGCGCGGTTTTGAAGTGCTCGTCCATGGCGTGGCCGCCTTCGAGCATCGCTTCGAAGTTGTCCGGCCCGATGTAAACCATGATGGGCAGGCCGATAGCCGACCAGAGCGAGTAGCGACCGCCCACCCAGTCCCAGAACTCGAACATGTTCTTTATATCGATGCCGAACTTCGAGACTTCCTTCGCGTTGGTGGACAGGGCCACGAAGTGTTTGGCCACCGCCTTGGGATCGCCCGCGGTCTTGAGCAGCCAGTCACGCGCGGTCTGGGCGTTGGTGATGGTTTCCTGGGTGGTGAACGTCTTGGAGGCCACGATGAAGAGCGTCGTTTCCGGGTTCAGTCCCTTGACCGTTTCCGCGATGTGCGTCCCGTCGATGTTCGAGACGAAGTGCACATGAAGGCCAGGTTTGCCGTAGGGCTTCAGAGCTTCGGTCGCCATCACGGGGCCGAGGTCCGAACCGCCGATGCCGATGTTGACCACGTCGGTGATGGCCTTCCCCGTGTAACCCTTCCAGGCGCCGTTTCGTAACGCGTCGCTGAACTCGCGCATCTGCTTGAGCACGCGGTTCACCTCGGGCATCACGTCCTTGCCGTCGACGAGGATCGGCCGGTTCGAACGATTGCGCAGCGCCACGTGAAGGACCGCGCGATCCTCGGTGATGTTGATCCTCTCGCCGCTCATGAGCCGCTCCGTCCACTGCTTGAGATTCGCCTGCGCTGCCAGATTGAGGAGCAGGCGCATGGTCTCCGAGCTGACGCGGTTCTTGGAGTAGTCGAGAAGGATGTCCTCGAAACGGAGCGAGAACCTCTTGAAACGGTCGGGGTCCTCGGCGAACATCTGCCGCATGAGCTGGGGCGCTACCTCCTGGTGATGGGCCAGAAGAGCCTTCCACGCTTCGGTGCGAGTCACGGGCGCCATGCTTGATTACTCCCGGTCTGGAGACATTCGCCAATTGAGACGACATCGAATCAGGACAATTCTGGATCCCGGCCTCCGCCGGGATGACGTCGGGACGTCTAGCTCGCCTTTGTCGCGAGCGCCCTATACCGTTCGGTAAGAACCTTCTCCAGGGCGACAATCGCCTTCGAAAAGCCCTGAATGCCCTCGTCGAGCTTGTCCTTGGCCATCCGGTCCTTCTCGTGCATCGCCCGAAATGTCGCTTCGTCCACCGGTGTCTTCGGAATGTCCATGGCGGCGGCCTTCGCGGGATCCAGCTTTCGGACGAGCGTTCCTTCCTGCTTCTGCAGGTCGGCCAGAAAGTTCGGGGCGATGGTGAGCAGATCGCAACCGGCGAGTTCGATGATCTCGCCCAGGTTTCGGAAGGACGCGCCCATGACCTCGGTCTTGTAGCCGTGCTTCTTGTAATAGTTGTAGATCCGGGTCACCGAGACCACACCCGGATCCTCGGTCGGCGGGTAGCTCTCCCGGCCGGTGTCCTTCTTGTACCAGTCGAGGATGCGGCCGACGAACGGCGAGATGAGCCGTACCCCCGCCTCGGCGCATGCTATCGCCTGGTGCATCCCGAAGTTGAGGGTCAGATTGCAGTGGATCCCCTCCTTCTCGAGGACCTCGGCGGCCTTGATCCCCTCCCAGGTGGCGGCCAGTTTGATCAGTACGCGCTCGCGGTTGACTCCCGCCGCCTCATACTGCTGGATCAGGTAGCGCGCCTTTTCGATGCTCGCCTTCGTGTCGTACGAAAGCCGGGCGTCGACCTCGGTGGAAACCCGCCCGGGCACAATCTGCAGAATGCGCAGGCCGAATTCAACGGACAGGCGGTCGATGGCGAGGCCCACCACCTTCTCCGTGGAGCCGCCGGCTCCCGCTTGCTTCTCGGCCCACACCATGGCGCCTTCCACCACGTCCGCATACTCGGGCATCTGCGCGGCCACGGTGATGAGTGACGGGTTCGTCGTGGCATCCCGCGGCGTGAACTGCCTGATGGATTTGATGTCGCCGGTGTCGGCCACCGCGACGGTCATGGACTTCAATTGATCGAGCAACGTGGACATGCGATTCTCCTGGGACTCTTGAGGGGCTTGGACGCGACCGACGATGGAGATGGAGGGCCATATCAACACGAATCGACGGCAAAATCAAGCAGGAAGGTGTCGACGGTGGATGGGGCCCAGACTTTTCCGCTCCCGCCTTTCTAAGGATTTCTCTTGTCTTCCGTGGCGAGCCTCTGTATAACTCATCGCAACTTTCCGGTTGGAGGCACCCGATGAAGCTTTTCAGAGCCGTTGGATCCGTGTTGGCGATCGCGATGACCGCGGCGTTTGGGTTGCCCGCGGGTGCGGCAGTTCCGCCCTCGCCCCAGGCAAGTCCCACCCCGGCGGCCACCCCTGCCCCGGCGCCACCGGCGATGACCGCAAGCATTCCCATCCGGTTCTTCGCGAATGTCTACCTGCGCGAGGATTTCACCACCGTCCAGGACAAGGCGGATCTCCTCCTCGAGGGAAACAATGTCGACGGTCTGCTGACCCGGCTGCGTTTCGGTATGGAGTTCAAGGACACGACGGCCACAGTGAGCGGCGGCATCCGGGTGAGCGCGGGCGAGGCTCCAAACCCTGCTTCGCCTTTCGTCCGCCTCGGCGACGGTTTCCGGCCGGTGACCTTCGGCCTCGATCAGTTCTATGCGGACGTACGCCCCTTCGCCAACAAGGAGAGGGTCCACGCCGTCTTCGGCAAGATGCCTCAGCCGTTCTGGCGCGGGGACAAGGGCGTACTGCGGGCGGAGATGACCTGGGACGACGATATCTCTCCGGTGGGCGCCACTCTGAATACTCTCCTGGTCAAGAAAGACAACGACGGCAAGGTCGTCACCCTGGAAAACGTCGCAGCATACTTTATCATCGAGTGGTTTCGACAGGCGCGCTTTTCCGGGCTCGTGGGCGATACCTCGCTATGGGCAGACCAGCTCAAGCTCAAAGTCCGAAGCGTCACCGTGGCCGCCACGTACTATCACTGGCAGAACCTGAATTCAGGGGCGCGATCGCCCAGCTTTGTTCCCGGCCAGAGCGTGTCGCTCCTTACCCCGCAGGCCGCCTTCCTCCTCCGAGGAGGTTTCCAGGCGACGAATGCCCAGTTCGACCTCGGTTCCGGCGTCTTCACGTTCCGCGAGAACGAGTTCGACCTCTTCGAGGCCACCGGCCAGGGAACGCTCCCCGTGACCTTGCCACTCCTGGGCAAGACCGATGTGGTGGTGCTTGGCCAGTACGCGCACAACTTGTCCGTCGACGGCGAAACCGACGGCGTCAGCCTGAGTCTGGGTGTTACGGGCGGGGAGGCGAAGGGGAAACTCAAGCCATTCAGCCTGCACGGCACATGGCGCAAGGTCGAGGCGGACGCGGCCCTCGGCACCTTCGCCGACTCGGACCTGGGCGGGGGCACGGACGTCAAGGGGTTCGAGGTCACCGGCGACTACCGGGTTCACAAGAACCTGGCGCTCACCGCCTCATACTTCAACTTCAAGGGCGCGCCGAACCGGAGCACCAAGGTCACGAGAACGTTCCTCGCGATGATCTGGGACTTCTAGATCAGGTCCCCGCTCCCGCCCGAAACAACACTCATCTTGAGGAGGAATGTGATGCTTAGACTGTTGCGTTACACGTTGACCACCGCCGAGCACCCTAGGGTTCAGACTCCGTTCCTGGCCGCCGGCCTGGCGCTCTCGCTCACCGCCGGGTGTGGACAGAAGGGCAGTATCACCGACACCATTTCGGTTCTCACCGACCGCGATCTGTCCGCGATTGCGGGGGCGACCGACAACAGCGCGCGGCGGCCGGTAGAGCGTGTGCCTCGCGCCATGTTCGCGGAAGTCGGCCCGGCCCCCCTTAAGGCCAGCGACATACCGGTTTTCGGCTACCCGAGCCTCAACGACGAGGAAAAAACGTCCCTCATGGAGGGCATGACGTTCTTTACCACCGAGCACACCGCCGCCGAGGGCCTGGGTCCCGTGAACAACCAGAAACGCTGCATGGGCTGCCACCTGAGCGCCGACGACGCGGTCCCCGGCGTGTTGCAGGTCTCCTCGCACATCTCCCGCGCCGCGCGGTCGACGCCCACGAACTTCCGCTACACCTCGTACAACCCCGCGACCGGAGGCGGCCGGGCCGCCGA
>JANLWV010000015.1:0-6149 GCA_031364765.1 Vicinamibacteria bacterium | reverse complement strand
ACCCACGTCTCGGCGCTCCCGGATGGGACGCGTGTCTTCGATGTTCCGCTGCACGCGGTGGAACACGAGATCCTGCGCAGCGCCCTTGTGTGGATGACCTCCGAAGAGTTCGGCGACTCATGTCCAGAGGCCGCCGCGTTGCTCGCGGCCAAGGACGTGCGGGTCAGGCTCATCGGCCTGCAGCCGCGCGGGCAGACCGTCGCCTCGTTCTCCCTCCGGTTCGAGCCGGAGAATCCGGGCACGCTCATCGCACCCGGAGTCCCAGGAGCGTTTCGTTCGTGGTTTGGGGCGGAGGGTTCGCGTATCGCTGAAGAGACGCTGACTCCGTTCGGTTTTACGCCTCAGCCGTGACCAGAAGATCGTCATGAGGGTCGCGCGCGACGGTGGGGCAGCAGTGAACTCCGGTTGGATGCTGACCATCTTCGCCGTGATGGCCCTGGCCCAACCGCCCGCCGCTCCTCCATCTCTTTCGCCCTGGCGATCGCAGGCGAGCCCGGTCACCGTCGAACTTCGCGGCCTCGCGGTGGTGAGCGACCGCGTCGCCTGGGCCAGTGGCGCCAAGGGAACGGTGCTGCGAACCCTGGACGGCGAGATCTGGAAAGTTTTTCCGGTCGGAGGCGCCGAGGCGCTCGATTTCCGGGACATCGCAGCGTGGGATGGGAACACCGCCATCGCGATGAGCATCGGGCCGGGCGAAGCATCGAATGTCTACAAGACCACGGACGGCGGCGCCACCTGGCGGCGCGTGTTTGCGAACACGGAGCCCACCGGGTTCTGGGACGCCATCGCGTTCTGGGACCGCAAGCACGGCGCCCTCTTCGGAGATCCGGTGCGGGGGCGCTTTCAAGTCTTCACCACGGAGGACGGAGGCGAGTCGTGGCAGCCGGTGCCCAACGCCGGAATGCCGCCAGCACTTGAAGGCGAGGGAGGCTTCGCGGCCAGCGGCTCGTGCCTGGTGAGCGGTCCCGGCAACCGGCTGGCCTTCGTGACCGGAGGCGGTGAAGACTCGCGCGTTTTCGTCTCGGTGGACGGCGGACGGACCTTCCGGGTCTCAACGTCACCCGTTCCAGCAGGCGCCGCGTCGAAAGGGCTCTTCTCCGCGGTCTGGCTCGACGAGAAGGCGCTGCTGACCGTGGGCGGCGACTACAAGCTGCCCGCCCTCGAAGGCGTGAAGGCGAGCCTTAGCTTGGACGGCGGCGCGCACTGGAGCGGCATTAGCGCAGCGCCGGGGTTCCTGTCGAGCGTCGTGCGGGGTCCGGGCAGGGACGCCGCAATCGTTGCCGTCGGACTCGCCGGCACCGGAATCAGCCGCGACGGCGGAAAGACCTGGAGCGCGATCGACGATGCGCCGTACAACACGGCGGGCTTCGCGCCAGGCGGAGCGTCAAAGGCCGCCGCGGGTTGGGCGGTTGGACCCAAGGGTGTCATCGCCCGCTGGCGCTAACCGCCCGTAGGCGGCTTGGACCTTCTCGCGGTACCTCTCGGCCGAGTATTCGCGGTCAAGCAGGGCAAGGCCGTTCCGGGCCCGACGAGCGCGCTCTTCCGGATGGCCGAGCGCGAGGTCGATTCCGGCGGCCAGCGCAGCCGCGTTGGGCTCGACCAGGAACGCGGTATCCGAAGAGAGAACCTGGGTGTGGGTGTCGAGATGCGTAGCCACAATGGGCTTTCCGGATGCGAGGTAGGTGTAGACCTTGAAAGGCGTGTTGCCGCCGAGCGTCCGGGGAGAGACCAGGACATCCGCGAGAGCCATCCAGCGCGGAAGCATGTCCGGCGGCAGTTTGCCGGCGAACCGGCAACGCGCCAACCCTTCGGGGGTCAGGTGCTTCTTCAGAAGGGCGATGTCCTCCTCCTCCCCGCCCACGAAGACGAATAGCGCCCGCTCGGTCAGAGCCGCCGCCTGAGCCATCATCAGGACGCCCTGATAGCGCTCGAAGTTCCCGGTATAGAGCGCCACCGGCGCGTCGCCGAGATCAAGTTCGCGCCGCAAACGGGACGCCGCCTCGCGATCGGCGTCGGTCGGCGTCGACACCAGGGGCGGATCCTCGATCCGGTGAACCGGTAGCGTCGGACGAACCCGACGGACCGACTCCTCGAGCCTCGCGTTGATCACGATGGCCAGATCGGCGCGTCGCACGGAACGATCGTGAAGCCAGCGAGCGAGCGGGGCCAGCGCCTGGGCCAGCACCGATTTCGACTGGGCGAGTTGTTCGCCAAGGTCGGAGTCCATGTCGACCACGAACTTCACGCCTCGCGGCAGACACGGCGCCACCAGGAACGCCGCCTCCTCGACGGCATGCACGACGTCGTACGCCCCCGAACGAGCGAGACCCACCGCGCGCCAGGCGAAGGGAATGTCCTGGATGGCCTTGGCCATCGAGAACCCGGGCCGGATCCTGCCGCCACTGACGCGCGCCGATCGCAGATGGCGCACCCGTGGCGCGCTCCACGCGTCCCCTTGCGGAAAGGTGAGGAGATCGACGTCATGTCCAAGCTCGCCCAGCGTCCTCGTGAGCGCGGCGACCGCGAGAGGCGTACCCCGAACCTCATAGAAGGGCTGCGGAGCCAGGAAGAGAACTCGCAAGGTCAGGCCCTGTCGCAGTCGGAAAGGGCTAGCGAAGGCCCGACTGACTCGGGCTGGAGCGCGGGGGGCCTGGGGGGGCTGAGCACTGGTTTGGACGGCGACCTGCGGCCCCCCCACTCAATGAGACAAAAACCGTTCGGCGTCCATCGCGGCCATGCAGCCAGTGCCCGCGGCGGTGACAGCCTGTCGATACTGTTGATCGGCCACATCGCCGGCGGCAAAGACCCCGACAATGCTCGTGGCCGTGCTGCCGGGTTTCGTGATGAGGTAACCGGTCGCGTCGGCCTCGAGCTGTCCCGCGAAGGCCCCCGTGTTGGGCTCGTGCCCGATGCCCATGAAGACGCCGCCGCACTCGACTTCCTTCGTTTCGTTGGTCTTGAGATTGCGCACCAGAGCCCCCCGCAGTTTCCCCTCATCCTTACCAAGATACTTCTCAATCGCGGAGTCGAGGAGCCATTCGATCTTCGGATTCTTGCGGGCCTTTTCCTGCATGATCTTCGACGCGCGCAGCGTGTCGCGCCGGTGGACGATGGTGACCTTGGAGGCGAACTTGGTCAGGAACGTCGCCTCCTCCATCGCGGTGTCGCCGCCCCCCACTACCAGGACGTTCTTGTTCTTGTAGAAAAAACCGTCGCAGGTGGCGCAAGCCGACACTCCGCCGATCCTGGTGCGGAACTCGACCTCGTCGTCGATGCCCAGCCATTTCGCCCGCGCGCCAGTGGCGATGATCAGGGCATCGGTCGTCATGTCGCCGACGCTGGTTTTGAGCACAAACGGCCTCGAACCCAGAGCCGCTGAACTCAGGGAGCCGGTGATGAACTGGGCGCCAAAACGCTCGGCTTGCTTTCGCATCCCATCCATCAACTCGGGCCCGAGTATGCCCGTCGGGAATCCGGGATAGTTGTCGACGTCGGTGGTCAGCATCAACTGGCCGCCCGCCACGTCGGTGGGGTCGTCGTTTCCGCCGCCTTCGATGACAAGAGGCCTTAGGTCGGCCCGAGAGGCGTAGATAGCGGCGGTGAGCCCCGCCGGACCGGATCCGAGAATGACGACTTTGTGGTGATTCTGCGCTGGCATGAGGAGAAGCTTATCCGCGCCCATTCGTTCACGCTGGCCCCGGGGTCCCTACCCGCCCGCGATGGCGCGCGGACCGCGAGTGAAATCGACTCAGCTCCTGGTCGTCTCCCAGCGCAGCCCGAGGCTCAGGAGTCGCTGGATGAGATCGGGGTATTTGATGCTCGCCGCAAGCGCCGACTGGGCGAAATCCTCGTCCTTCGAGAGTTGCGGGTTGGGGTTGGCCTCGATCACGTAAGCGCGTCCCTCCGGTGAAAGTCTCAAATCGATCCGCGCGTAACCGGACATCATCAGGATCCGATAGGAGCGTTTGCACAACTCCTGCATCGCCTCACCCGAAGCAGGCTCGAGTTCCGCGGCGCCGCTGTCGATACCGTGTTTCTTCTGGTAGGCGAGGCTCCACTTCAGCCGCTCCGTCGCGATCTTCTGGCTCTCCTCAGGCATCTTGGCGAACGAGAGCTCCCACACCGGGAGTGCTTGGAGCCTCTGGTTGCCCAGGATCCCGACGTACAGCTCGCGACCCTCGATGTACTGTTCCACGAGCGCGTCGGTCCCGATCGATTCATGGATGAACGCGACGCGCTCCTGCAGTTTCGCGTCGGTCTCGACGACGGACGCCTGCGATATCCCGATGGACGCGTCCATGGTCAGCGACTTCACGAAGAGCGGAAAGACAAGACGCTTCGGGCGCTTCACCTTTCGCCCGCGCGGCACGATCAGGAAGCGCGGCACCGGGATGCGATGGTAGGCGAGCAGCGTCTTCGACAGTGACTTGTCGCGGCCCAGCATCAGACCTCGCGAGTTGCAGCCGGTGTACGGCAGCTTGAGCATCTCGAGGTAGGCCACAACGTTGGCGTCCCACGTGGCCACCTCATCGAAGCCTTCGAGGCAGTTGAAAGCGATCTGCGGCTTCTCGTCGTCGATGGCTTTGCGGATCACGCCAAGGTCGCTCTCGATCGAGAGCGGAATCGCGGTGTGGCCGAGCGACCGGAGTGTCTTGATGATGCCGAACTCCATCTTCCACTCCGCGGCCAGTACCTCGTCGGGCGTCGCCTCGTCGGGAGGGACGAGTCCCTTCTGGACAAGCACGAGAACACGCAGGGGGCGCAGCGCCTTCACAACGCCACCCGATGTCGTCCGCTATGGAGATGTTTCATGGTTGCCACGGTCAGCAAGGTAGTGAAGCCCAGCCGGGCGCGCGCCGTGGGCAAGGTCGAACGAAGGTCCAGGTGACGGCACCGCGCCGCCATGGCCTCGACGATGGTTTCGATGACGTATTGATAAGCGCCCGTCCAGCGGGCCACGGTGCGCCGTGCGTCCTCGCTCAAGTCCCGGATCACCTGCTCCGCGGGAACACTGCGCAGCCCCGCCCGAGGCCGTAAACCGAACAACCGCGTCAGGCCCGCGTCGTGGAAGGAGGGATGCTGGACGCCGTAGTGCGCGCGCCGCGAGTCGTAGTGCTGGCGCAGCGTGTAGCGCAGGGAGGTCAGGGGCGTGACCGTGCGTCGCGCCTGCACCAGGGGCTGCCGGCTCCTCAGGCCCCTCATCAGGTCGTCGACATACGTGAGCTTGCGCAACGCCGGCCGCCCTTTGTACTCCGCGCGCCAGTTGCTCTCCGGATCGAGCCACACCGCGAACGTTTCCGCGAAGTCCTCGTCCGGGTGCGCCTGCGCGTACCAGGCGTCGAGGTGGACGACGAAGCGGCGGCTGTAGGGCCGCGGTGTGTAGTGGTCGGGGTAGGGCTCCGAGGTGCTGCCGAAGACCTGGGTGCGGCGAGGTCGCCGACGCAGGTCGAAGGCGTTTTCGATGGCGTGTCCCGCCTCGTGTCTCAAGATCTGTAAGCACCACTCGGGCGTCCCGCCCTCGACCTCCAGCATCTGCGTTCGCTCGAGTCGCATGAGCCGGGTGTGGGCCAGGTAGAACGGGATGGCGATCCCCGGCACGCCGTCGGGGCAGAACCATTCGTCCGAGAGCCAGACATGCGGGCGGAAGCGAAGGCCCGAAGCCTCCAGATTCGCATACAGAGCCCGCACCCGCTCCTCGAGGGCGGTGCCTTCGATGCGAAGGCCGAGGTCGCACATTCGCAGCTCGAGCAGGCGCTCGTCGGACCAGGATGCCCACGGGGGCGCACCACCGCCGGACTTGCGGCGGGTCGAGTGCTTCGCGCGAACCTTAGGCAAAGGCAACCTCACGCCTTCAGGCTACGCGGCGGGCGCTCGCGAGGTCAACGACGTGCCGTCCGACCTTTAGTGCCCCGATCCATAAACACGGCGGCATTCGAACGCGTTTCGCTGCGTTGCTCGCCGGTTGCATTGGCACCGCTATGCGCCGCTCCTCTCGCCTTGCGATACGGGCGCCCCGGCGTTCTCGGTGCGTCACCGTATTTATGGACCGGGGCACTCAGGGCTGGCATACTCCATCGCGTATGAGTGCTCTCCTGTCCCGAATCGACACCGAGTCCTCCGACTTCGCCAGAAATCTTGCGCGCATGAAC
>JANLWV010000491.1:0-6886 GCA_031364765.1 Vicinamibacteria bacterium | reverse complement strand
TTTCATGTTCCGGCCCGACCAGCTCGACACGCCCGTGAGCCGGCTCTCGGGCGGCGAGCAGGCGCGCGTCGTCATTGCCAAGCTCATGCTCGAGCCGGCCGACGTTCTGCTCCTCGACGAGCCCACCAACGACCTCGATATTCCGACGCTGGAGGTTCTCGAAGAGAGTCTGCTCGAGTTCCCGGGGGCGCTCGTTCTGGTGACTCATGACCGGTACCTGCTCGACCGTGTGTCGACCCGGATCCTCGCCCTCGATGGCCGGGGAGGGTTGACTCCTTTCGCGGACTGCGCGCAGTGGGAGGAGGCGCAGGGACGCGACCCAGCGCCGGCTGTCTCCCATCGGCCCTCGCAACAGCCCGGGGCTCAGAAGGCTCCAGTGTCGAGACCGAAGAAGCTTGGTTACAAGGATCAGCGTGAGTGGGATCAGATGGAAGCGAAGATCCTGGAAGCGGAACAGAAGCTTGCGGCCTCACAAACCAGAGTCTCGGACCCGGCGATTGCGTCCGACTATCAGGCTCTGATCGAAGCGAACGAAGCGCTGACTCAAGCCGAAAGTGAGGTGGACGCGCTCTACGGCCGCTGGGCCGAGCTGGAAGCCGCCGGCGCGACCCGCGACCGAAGCGAGGGCTCTACCAACTGAGAACCTCAAGCCCCTTGACGAGCTTGAGGCGCTTGTCCCTCGACACGAGCGGCAAGTCGTGTTCGATGGCGCACGCCGCGATCCAAACATCGTTCTCCGGAATCGGCGTGCCTGCCGAACGCAGTTGGTGCCGGACTCGCGCGTACACCGCGGTCGTGCTTTCGCGCGTCTCCAGCACCCGAACATTCTCGAGGAGTTCGGCCAACCAGTCGTTCAGCCGGGCCTGGCGCTTTGAACCCAGCAGTCCATAGCGATACTCGCCGAGCACGGTCACCGGCAGGGCCAGGCTTCGAAAGGGCATGAGCACCCTTCCCAGACTTTCGCTTCCGGCCGCGAAGTCCGACAGGGCGTTCGTATCTAGAGCTACTTCCAAGTACCGGTCTCGATGCGCGAAAACTCCCGGTCCACGACTCGCTGAACCTGTTGCGTCGCGGCCTTGATGTCCTTGAGCCTGCCGAACGATCTCTTCCATCCGGGAGGCGCCGCCGGCTCGGACTTCCGGCGAAGCTGAGAAGTGACCGCCCGCTCGAAGAAGATTCTCAGCGACAGACCTTCCTGGGCGGCCTGGGCTTTGGCCGATCGAAACAGCGTATCCGGAAGTTCAACCGTCGTTTTCACCGACCCGGTTTACCATATTTATGGTTTTCCGGGCAAGGCCGCAGTACTCTTTTCATCGGGTGGCTTCGGCGCCACCCTCGTAGCCTGGCTGTATTCTCAGTTTTTCTGTGAATGGGATCACCATGGGCGTCATGAATTTCCCGACTTTCACCCACCTGTCGTTCGCGTTCCGGACCTCGCCCGAGCTTCCACGAGACCTCTGATTCACGCCGCCACCCAATCCGCATGATCCGGTTCTCGTTCCGTCCGCGTCTCGTCGACGCGCTCAAGACCGTCACGCGTTCGTCGTTCCTGGCCGATCTCTCCGCGGGTCTCACCGTCGGCATCATCGCCCTTCCCCTCGCCATGGCTTTCGCCATCGGCTCGGGCGTGAAGCCGGAAGCGGGCATCATCACGGCCATCGTCGCCGGCTTCCTGATTTCGGCGCTCGGCGGGACGAGTGTCGCGGTGGGCGGGCCCACCGGCGCCTTCATCGTCATCGTCTACGGCATCGTCGATCGATACGGCGTCGCCAATCTGGTGATCTGCACGCTGATGGCCGGCGCCATGCTGATGGCCATGGGCTTCTTGCGTATGGGCGGCCTCATCCGTTTTGTGCCCCAGCCGGTCATTGTGGGCTTCACCAACGGCATCGCCGTCCTTATCTTCCTCGCCCAGATCCGCGACTTCCTCGGCCTTCGGGTCGAGAAGGTCCCCGCGGAGTTCTTCTCGATGGTGGAAACCGTCGTGGCCCATCTCCACACCGCACGGTTTCCGGCGATTGCCCTTTCCGTCGCGGGCCTGTTGCTGCTCCGCCTCTGGCCCAGGGCCTGGGCCAGGAACGCCCCGCCCGCTGTGGTCCTGTTGATCCTGGCCACGGCCACAACCGCGCTGCTCGGCCTGCCCGTGGAGACTATCGGTTCACGTTTCGGCGGCATCCCGCGCTCGTTGCCCCTCCCCGCGTTCCCGGAAGTGAGCCTGGCCCAACTCCGCGATCTCATCGTGCCCGCGTTCACCATCGCCCTGCTCGCCGCCATCGAGTCTCTCCTGTGCGCGGTGGTCGCCGACAAGATGACCCAGGACAAACACGACGCGAACCAGGAGCTTCTGGCCCAAGGCATTGCGAACTTCGCGAGCGGCCTCTTTGGCGGCATTCCCGCCACCGGAGCCATCGCCCGGACCACCGCCAACATCCGAAGCGGCGCAGTGAGTCCGATCGCCGGAATGATCCACGCGGTGGTGCTTCTGCTCATCATCTTCATCGCCGCGCCCCTGGCCACGAGCGTGCCGCTTGCCGCTCTGTCCGCCATCCTGATGTCGGTCGCCATCGACATGGGCGAATGGAAGGTCTTCCTGACGTTCCACCACTACCAGTTCACCCGAAATCTCAAGCTCTTCTCGGTGTTCTTTGTGACCGTGGTCTTCGACCTCACCATCGCGGTAGAGCTGGGGATGCTGATTTCGGCCCTGATTCTTATCGCCCACATCGCCGAGGTCACGGAGGTCAAGCGGGTAGGGACCCGGGAGCCGGGGATTGCGCACTTCCACGCCTTCGGATCCCTCTTCTTCGGCGCCGCCGACAAACTCGAGGCTCTGCTCGAACGCGAACCGGACGAGACGGTGGTGATGCTGGATCTGTCGCATGTGATCTACATGGACACGACCGCCTATACAGCACTCGAAACCCTCCACGAACGTGTCGTGAGACGGCAGCACACCCTCATTCTTTACGGGGCTCCCGATCAGCCCGCGCGTGTGCTGCAAAGCCTGCTCCCGGTCCTGGGCGAGGAAAACCTGCTGCCCGACCGCCCGTCCGCGTTCAGGCGTGCGAAGGTAGTGCTGGAGGGCGGAGCTGTGGTTGGGGTGGAGCCCGTCATTGAGAGGCGAGCCGCGCGGCCTAGATCCTGAGCGACGGGTGGCGTAGCGCCGAACGCCCGGGAAGGCGGTTCGCGGAGGCCGATTTCCTTTCCGGGGGTCGAAACCCGGGATGATGGTCCGTCTCGAACGCGTGAAGGAAGAATGGATCCCCAAGGGGGCGATATCGGCCACGCCTGGTGACGCTTCGATGGGCGCCACGGTGGAAGACCGCGAGAGTTCGGGGCCTCGCCCCTACAATTCCCTGGCAAACCTGAGGGGAGGGAATCGAATGAGCAAGGGACGGTTGGAGGCTTTCAGTGACGGTGTTCTCGCCATCATCATCACCATCATGGTGCTGGAGCTCAAGGTGCCGCACGGCGCCGATTGGGCGGCTCTCACCCCTCTTTTTCCCGTCCTCCTGAGCTATCTGCTGAGCTTTGTCTACATCGGCATCTACTGGAACAACCACCACCACATGCTGCATGCGGCCTCGAAGGTCACCGGAGGGATTCTCTGGGCCAATCTTCACCTGCTCTTCTGGCTATCGCTCGTTCCCTTCGTGACCGCATGGATGGGCGAGAACCATTTCGCCGCTCTTCCGGTGGCCCTCTACGGGGTTGTCCTCTTCATGGCGGCCTGCGCGTATTTCATCCTGGCGCGTGCCCTCGCCGCCCATCACGGGAAAGATTCGAAGCTTGCCAGAGCCCTTGGGAAGGACTTCAAGGGCATCATCTCCGTCGTGATCTATGCGGCGGCCATCGCCCTAGCCTGGTTCAGTCCAGCCCTCGCAGGCGGCCTCTATGTCCTGGTCGCCCTGATCTGGCTCGTCCCCGACCGTCGCATCGAAAAGGCCCTGGCGGAATAGTGACGTCCGGGACCCTAGTCCGGATTGATGTACCGATACATGACACGGATCAGCCGGTACGCTTCCGGCATGGAGGGCCGCACGAACTCGACCGTGTCCGGGGCAATGAGGCGGACTTCGTTGAAGGCGGTGGCCACCTCGGGGATGTTGAAATTCCGGAACTGCATCTGCACGACGTAGCTTTGCGCGCGCGCGGGCGCTGGTTTCTTCGAGGCCATGACGCTCTCGCGGGCGGCGGTCTGAATCTCGCGGCGCGTCTCGGCCAGGGGCCGCAGCTCAACCGCACGGCCGTTGATGGCCCGCTTGACCGAAACACCACGGACGCCGGGCACGGTGTCTTTCTGCTGCTCCACCGCCACATCGTCACCGGTCACCATCACCACCGGCACGCCATGCCACGCCGCGAGGATGGCGTTCATTCCGCCCTCGCCGACGGAGAGGCCGTTGATCCTGACATCCCTGACCACGCCCGACCCGGTGTGCGCGAAGACGCCGCGCGGGGAGTCGGCCTTCCCGTGGTAGCCGACGAAGATGACGGCGTCGAAGGTCTCGTCCAGGCCCTCCATCATGCCGTGCCGCTTGAAGCTGTGAGAGATGAGCCGGGCGCGGGGATCGAGATCTTCGGGCAGCAGGTTCCGCTGTCCCCCATGCGAGTCGTTCACCAGCACATCGGTCGCTCCGCCTTCGAAGGCGCCGCGGATGGCCGCGTTGGCATCTTCCGCCATCAGCTTCCGCGCCCGCCCGTATTCCGCGCCGGAAGCCGCCGTCTGGTCATCACCGTTGATTCCGCTGATGCCTTCCAGGTCGACGGAGACATAGACTTTCTTCCCCGCCACCGCATCGACCGGAGCGCCCAAGGCCGAAAGCACCACCAGGCCGACACAGGCCAAGCGCATTTTTGAGTTCATAGGATCTCCCATAGGCCGTGGACGTGACTTTAGACGGTCACCGCCGCCCGTCCTCGCTCCACGCACCATACGAACGTCCGATAGCCCAGGGTGACCAGGCCAAGAGCGTCGTGATGGACGGTCCACAGATCATCAAGGTCGAGAAGCAACTGGTTGTAGCGCGGTCCGTCTTTGGGCACGTACGACGCACTGCGAGCGCGGCCGACGAGGCCGTCTCGGGACAAAGACTGCGTGTATGGAAACGCACGCGGCGTCACCGTTCGACCCGCGACCAAGAGCGCCTCATCAATCGAGGCGCGCATGCCTTCCGACAGCTCACGCTCGGAAGCGACGCGAATGGCGGCGTTGTACGCGCGCATGGCCGGATCGTCGTTGTCCCGCTCGTTCACAAAGAGTACGAGGCGGCCCTGCGGCCGGAGGATCCGCCAGAATTCGGTCAGCGCTTCCTGCGGTTTGAACCAATGAAAGGCCTGCGCGCATAACACGAGGTCGACACTGGCCGACTCAAGTCCCGTTGCTTCCGCCGTCCCGTCGACAAGGGTCACGCCTGGATGGGGCTCGGCGTTTTCGCGCATCTCCGCGTTCGGCTCAATCGCGATGACGCGGACGCCGCGATCCGCCAGCAGGCGCGAGGAGATTCCGGTACCGGCCCCGAGGTCGGCCGCAACCAGGCCTCGATCGATCGGCAAGCCCTCGAGTGCTGTGTCGATGGCGGCCTTCGGATAAGACGGTCGAAAGAGCGCGTAGTCGGACGCGCGGTTCGCGAATCTCGTGGTGGGCGAAAGCTCGAAGCGAGGTGTCGACATTCGCGACGCTACTCGTTCTGAGGACGCTTGGCCTGGCGCACAATATCCCGGAGCATCCACTTGACGATGAACTTATGCCCGCCCGAGCCGATAACGAGAGCGCGGTACACGGATCCCCTGACGCCGGGGAATATCGCATCGGTTCTCGCGCGCAATCGCGAGCCGCCTTCGGCCATAGGATCCACAAAGAAAGAAAGACGATACGCCGCGAACCGATGCTGACCTTCAAGGATCAGCTCTCTTGGCCGATCGACCTTCGTGACCCTGAAGCCGCTGGCTTCCTGGCCCTCGATGGGCGGGACGGCGTAGGTGGCGCCTTGATTCTCGCACCCCAGGAGGCGTGAAAACAGCCGTGGACCGAGCCCCCCGAAGCCAAGACCGATCCTTTGGGCCACCGATAGGAAAACCCGATCCGCTGGTGCGGCGAGGTTTGTCTCCCACTCGTCAATAAAAGGGAGCTCGGTCGGCACGGCCCAATGTTAAGAGGTCCCCCCGTAAGATCGATGGCGTGACCGCGCTCGTCGAACTTCAGGATGTGACCAAGCGGTTCGGCTCCGGTCCGCTCGTCCTCGATCGCGTCTCGCTCTCGGTGGAAGAGGGTTCCATTCTGGCCCTTCTCGGAGCGTCGGGCTCCGGCAAAACCACCGCGCTGCGTCTGGTCAATCGTCTGGCTCAGCCGGATCAGGGCCTCGTGGTGGTTCTGGGCAAGCCCGCCGAGGACTGGGACGTGGTGGACCTGCGCCGGCGAATCGGCTACGTGATTCAGGAAGGCGGTCTCTTCCCGCACTTCACCATCGCGCGCAACGTGGGCCTGGTGCCCGAGCGCATGGGCTGGCCTCCGCGGAGGATCGAGGACCGCGTTCACGAATTGCTGACGCTCGTTGGTCTCGAGCCGAAAGAGTTCGCTTCCCGGCCGCCGCGCGAGCTTTCAGGGGGCCAGCGCCAGCGCGTCGGTCTCGCCCGAGCCCTCGCCGCGGATCCGCCGCTGCTGCTCTTCGATGAACCTTTCGGCGCGCTCGATCCGATCACGCGGAGGCGGCTGCAGGACGAGTTTCGCGATCTGGTGAGGCGGCTCCACAAGACCGCCATCATCGTGACTCACGACCTCGCCGAGGCCTGCCGCGTGGCCGACGACGTCGCCGTTCTCAACGAAGGCCGAATCGCCCAGCGCGCCACGCCGAAAGTCCTTCTCGCGAGCCCGGCGCCCGGTTAC
>JANLWV010000484.1:0-10229 GCA_031364765.1 Vicinamibacteria bacterium | reverse complement strand
CTTCATGTTGTCGACGTACTTGAATCCCGTTCCGGTATTGAAGATGACCACCGAGTCGTCGAGCGAGAGGTGGCCGGACGCCTTGAGTTTCATCGCCGCGCTCACGCAGGCCCCGCCTTCGGGAGAAACAAACAACCCCTCGGTCCGCGCGATCAGCTTGACGCCCTCAATAATCTCGGCTTCACTCACGGCAATCGCCGAACCGTGACTCGCGCGCAGAGCGCGCAGGATCAGAAAATCCCCGAGAGCCTTGGGAACCCGCAGTCCGTGGGCCAGCGTGGTCGCCCCCTCCCACATGGGTGCTGCATCCTTGCCCTCCTGAAACGCTTTCACAATCGGCGCGCAGCCGTCCGCCTGGATGGCGTACATACGCGGCCGCTTCGGACCGATGAAACCCATGGTTTCCATCTCCTCGAACGCCTTCCACATGCCGATGAGCCCGGTTCCGCCGCCGGTGGGATAGAGAATCGCGTCGGGCAGCGTCCAGTCGAGCTGTTCAGCGACCTCGTAGCCCATGGTCTTCTTGCCCTCGATCCGGTAGGGTTCCTTGAGAGTCGCGCACTCGTACCAGCCGTGTTCCTTGGCGCGTTCCGCGCAGACTCGACCCGCGTCGGTGATCAATCCGTCCACGGTCTCCACGTGAGCGCCGTAGGAAAGGGTTTCCATGAGGAACACTTCCGCGATGTCCTTGGGCACAAAGACGTGAGCCTTCAGGCCGCCCCGAGCCGCATAGGCCGCGAGTGCGCTTCCCGCGTTTCCGGCGGAGGGCAGGCAGACGTCGGTTGCGCCCAATGCCTTGGCCATGGAAACGGCGAGCGACAGCCCGCGGGCCTTGAACGAGCCCGTAGGATTTCCACTTTCCTCCTTGACCAGGGCCTTGGGCAGACCGATCAGTTGACCGAGCCTCGGCGTTTCGAGCAGGGGTGTCATGCCTTCGCCGAGGCTAAGCCGATGCTCGGGGTTCTCTAAGGGAAGGACTTCCTTGTATCGCCAGAGCGTCTTCTCTCGGAGCTCCAGGTGTCCGGGTCGCATGTCTAACGCCGCCGCGGCCAGGTCGTAGCGCGCGAAGAGAGGCGCGCCACACACGCAGAGGTTGAGGCGCTGGCCCTTCTCATAGGTCGCATCGCACTTGGTGCAGGCGAGATGGGTGAACGTCATGGGGGACTCTTTCTCCAGGCCTTCCGACTAGACGTGAAAAACTTCCGCTTCTTTCTTTTTCAGCATTTCGTCCACGCGGGCGATGGCTCCGTCGGTGAGCTTCTGGGTTTCCGCCTCGGCATGTTTCTCGTCGTCCTCGGAGATCTCCGAGGCCTTCTTCGCCTTCTTGATGTGGTCGTTGGCGTCGCGTCGCACGTTGCGGATCGCGATCTTGCCCTCTTCGGCGGCTTTGTGGGCGAGCTTTACCAGCCCCTTGCGCCGCTCTTCGGTGGGGGAGGGGATGGGGATGCGGATGATCTTGCCATCGGTTGCCGGATTCAGATCGAGGCCCGAGGTACGGATGGCCTTCTCTATGATGGCCACGAGTCCCGCATCCCACGGCTGGATCGTGATGAGCGCGGGATCCGGCACCGCGATGTTTCCCACCTGATTGAGGGGCGTCATGGTTCCGTAGTAATCGACCTTGATCGAATCGAGCATCGAGGCATTCGCGCGTCCCGCGCGCAGGGACAAGAACTCCTTGCGAACCGACTCGATGGCGCTTTCCATGCGGTGCTTTGCATTCTCGACCGTCTCTTTCACTGTCGCCATGATCTGAAGCCTCTCCTTGGGTCGTTAAAGTTGTCGTGCGTTTTGTGCGACGAGCCGGGCCGTGGCACCCGCTAGTCGCAGACCAGCGTTCCCACCTTCTCTCCGGTCAGGACTCGTTTCAGGAGCCCCTTCTTCTTGATGTTGTAGACCACGATGGGGAGCTTGTTCTCCATGGCCAGCGAGATCGCCGTCTTGTCCATGACCTTGAGCCCGCGCTGGAGAACATCGATGTATTTGATCCTCTCGAATTTCTTGGCCTGAGGGAATTTCAGCGGGTCCCGCTCGTAGACGCCGTCGACGAGCGTGCCCTTGAGGATCACCTCGGCCTTGATTTCCGTCGCCCGGAGGGCGGCCGCGGTATCGGTGGAAAAGTAGGGATTTCCGGTGCCGGCAGCGAAGATCGCGATTCGTCCCTTCTCAATGTGGCGGATGGCGCGGCGACGGATGAAGGGCTCGGCGACCTGGCGCATTTCGATGGCCGAGAGAACGCGGGTGGCGAGACCCGCCCGCTCCATCGCATCCTGGAGAGCCAGACCGTTGATGACGGTGGCGAGCATGCCCATGTGGTCGGCGGAAACCCTGTCCATGCCGTAGGCGGCATCCGAAACGCCCCGAAAGATGTTACCGCCACCGACCACAATGCCCATCTCCACCCCGAGCGCATGGGCCTCGCGGATTTCCTCGGCCAGATAGTCAGCGAAGGCGCGGTCGATGCCGAAGGTTTTGGCCCCAAGCAGGGCCTCGCCCGAGAGCTTGAGGAGAACGCGGCGGTACACCGGTTCTCCGGGGGCGTTTCGCTCCCTCTCGCGGGTCGGAGACACCGTCATAGTCGACCTGCCTCGCGACTTCGAGCGTCGGGCAGGTCTTGGTCTCGGCATGCCCCAAGGCTACTCGGTTGGGCTACCCGGTGTCGCGTCACCCACGCGGAATCGTGCGAAGCGCCTGACCAGAATGTTCTCCTTGATCACCGCGACTCTCTCCTGGATGAGCTGACCAATGGTGATCTTGGGATCGCGGACGAACGCCTGTTCCACCAGGCACTGAGTCGCGTAGAAATCCTTCAGTTTGCCTTCAGCGATTTTGTCGGCCACCGCTTCCGGTTTACCCCCGGCTACGGCCTGAGCGCGGTAGATTTCCTTTTCCTTGTCGACGATCGCCTGCGGGACTTCTTCCTTGGTCACATACGTGGGCGCGGCGGCCGCGATGTGCATGGCGACGTCGTGCACGAGGGCCTGGAAGTCCTCGTTCCTGGCCACGAAATCCGTCTCGCAGTTGATCTCCACGAGAACACCGACCTTGGCGCCCGGGTGGATGTAGTGTCCGATCATTCCTTCGCTGGCGGTGCGACCCGATCGTTTGGCGGCGGCCGCGAGGCCCTTCTTGCGGAGGACCTCCTGCGCCTTGTTCATGTCGCCTTCCGCTTCGACGAGTGCGCTCTTGCAGTCCATCATTCCCGCCCCGGTCTGTTCACGGAGGGCTTTGACGGCGTCAGCGGTGATGTTCATGGGTCTCCTGCCTTGGTCTCGCCATCAGGACTCCGAACCGGGCCTGCGGGAGGTGTTTTGTTGGATTGCCGGGAAGCGATTTCCCGGAAACTCAAGGGGGCGTTTTGGGGCGGGCCTTGGGAGGGTCAGCTCTCGGCGGGCTCCTGCCGCTTGCGGGCTAGACGGTGGCTTCGACCGCAGGCACGGCCGCCGCCGCCGCCGCCGCCGCCGCCGAGGCGGCTGAGGCGGCCGAGCGGGCCCGAGCGGTCGCGGCCATTTCGGCCGACTTCGCTTCGCGCAGCGAACGTCCGGCGATGACCGCGTCCGCCATTTTGCTCGCGAAGAGGCGAATGGAGCGAAGCGCGTCATCGTTTCCGGGAATCACGTAATCGACGAAGTCCGGATTGCAGTTGGTGTCGACAATGCCCACTACCGGAATGCGCAGCTTGCGCGCTTCGGCCACCGCGATGGCTTCGTTCTTCGTGTCCACCACGAAGATGACATCGGGCAGAGTTTTCATGTTGCGGATGCCCTTAAGGTTCTTGTCGAGCTTCACCTGTTCCTTGGCGAGGCCGGCGAACTCCTTCTTGGTCAGACGATCCTGCCGCCCCTCGGCGAGCATCATCTCAATCTGCTTGAGGCGATCGATGCTCTTTTTCACGGTGGTGAAGTTGGTGAGCAGGCCGCCGAGCCAGCGCTCGTTGACGAAGGGCATGGAGCAACGCACCGCCTCTTCGGCCACTACTTCCTGGGCCTGCCGCTTGGTTCCGACAAACAGGACCACGCCGCCACCCGTGGCCACATCGTGGACATAGCGAAGGGCCTCTCCGAACATGGCTTGGGTCTTCTGCAGGTCGACGATGTAGATGCCGTTGCGCTCGCCGAAGATGTACTCGCGCATCTTCGGATCCCAGCGTCGGGTCTGATGTCCGAAATGAACGCCCGCCTCGAGCAGGTCCTTGATGTCGACCATGGAGATGGACGGCATCGGGATGGAGGGCACCGACATGGCGGGTGTTGGGGGTTGGGGGACGGAGGTGGACGGAGGTGTTTCCATAACTTCTTTCTAGCGCTTCGAGAACTGGAATCGGGCGCGCGCGCCCTTCTGGCCGTACTTCTTGCGTTCCTTGATGCGCGAGTCGCGCGTCAGGAGGCCTTCCTTGCGGAGGCGAACCCGAAATTCTTCGTTGAGATCGAGGAGGGCGCGGGCGATGCCGTGACGAATGGCGCCCGCGCGGGCGGCGACCCCGCCGCCGTTGATGGTGGCGATGACGTCGAACTTCTCGATGGTCTCGGTGGCCACGAACGGCTGGCGCACGATCATCTTGAGGGTTTCGTGACCGCCGAAGAACTCGTCGAGGCTCTGATCGTTCAACGAGAAGGCGCCCTTGCCAGGGCGGAGGTGCACACGGGCGACCGCGGTCTTGCGTTTGCCCGTGCCGAGGTTTTCTGTGATTGCAGTTGCCAAGATGTTCTCTTCGGTTCCTTCGGTTACTTCGATTTCACGCTGAGGGTCTGCGGACGCTGGGCCTGATGACGATGGGCGCTCCCGGCATAGACCTTGAGTTTTGTGTACATGGCGTTTCCGAGTTTGGTCTTCGGCAGCATGCCTTTGATCGCCTCTTCCACCGCCCGGATCGGCTTCTTCGCGAGCACGTCCTTGGCCGGCGTCTCGGTCAGACCCCCCATGTACCCGGAGTGGCGACGGTAGAGCTTGCCTTCGAGTTTCCGGCCGGTGAAGGCCACCTTGGCGGCGTTGACGACAATGACATGGTCGCCGGTGTCGAGAAAGGTCGTGTAGGTGGGCTTGTGCTTCCCGATGAGAAGGCGGGCGGCCACTGTCGCCAGGCGGCCGATGACGATGTTCTCGCCGTCCAGCAGGAACCAGTCGCGTTTGATGTCTTTTGCGGAAGGAACGAAAGTCGCCATTTCAGTGGTTCTTGGGTCTTTTAGGTTCGAGAGGTTCTCAGGAAGTAAGCGAGGACCGCTGCCGGAATCCTTCGGCAGGTATCGCGCGGGAACTTGCGACTTTAGGTGAGCGGTCTTGGGGTTGTCAAACTGGCAGCGTCGCAAGCTCCAGGCCTCTCGCACTCATCCGGTCCTTATACCGGCGCAGCGTCAATTCGACGTCCACCACGAGCATTTCGGTGGTGCTCTCCAACTGGTCGAGGACGCGGTGCTGCTGGGTGAAATCGGGCTTGTCGACCTCGCGGGAGTCAGCCAGCATTTCGAGGCGGGCGCCCCATTCCATCAGACCCTGTAGGCTCGCTTCGCTGTGGGTGTCGAGGTGCGACGGTTCGGTCTTGCCGAGGTCAAGGCCGCGCATGAAGGCCCCGATCTCCCGGCGCCTGGCGCGGGCCCGTTCGACCAGGCTCGCGAAGGTGCGCTTGGTGGGGATGACCCGGTTCGGAGGCGCCGCCTCAATGGCCCCGCGGAACCGTTCCTCGGCGGTGCGCGCGAGTTCGAGGAGTTCCCGCTCGGAGGGCGCGGGCTGAAGCTTTTCGGACTTCGCGCGGATCTCGGCCGCGGCGACGTCCAGTGATTCGCGAACGCAGGCCACCGCGCCCCGGAAGAGATACTGGATTTCTTCGCGCGACTTGAAGCCGTCGGGCAGAAACACGGTGCCCGGAGGGAACTGCGGTCCCTTGGTGGGCTTGGGCGCTTTCACCTTGCGACCCGGCTTGTCCGGCTTGGCCTTGCCCTTCGGGGCGACGAGCAGATTGAGGCCCTTTCCCTTGAGTCCGAGCGTGTCGGCCGAACGGCCCTCCGAACCCTCTTTCAGCTTCTTCTTGAGGGCTGCCTTGGCCTCTTTTGCCAGCGCTCTGGCTGCGAGCTTGGCCTCGAGTTTGGCCTTGGCCTTCTCCACCCTCAGGAGCTTCTTCTGCGCTTTTTCCGCGGCCTTGGCAGCGGCCCGCTCGGCCGCCGTCGGCTTCGGCGGCGAGTTCTTTTTCGCCGCTGCGGCTTTGGGTGCGCGCGCCATTTTCGCCTTGGCCTTGGAGAGACGAGCCGTCGCTTTTTTCACCACGGGCTTCCTGCCTGCGGCCTTCTTGCCTGCGGCCTTCTTGGCTGCGGTCTTCTTGGCTGCGATCTTCTTGGCTTTTGGCTTTTGGGTCGCTTTGGGCTTTTTTTTGTTTGGCATCACTTGATGGCTTTTCAATAGAGTGCGGACTTTGGACGGATCGACCTTCGAATCAGGGAAGGAAAGACCGCTGGTTTTTCAGCTTCTCGGGGAGATAGGTGTCGAGGACGAAGTTCAGGGTGTGCTTGGCAAAGGCCTGTTGCTCCGCGCGCACGCCCATCTTGAGAAGCTGCTCGATGGCCTTCGCCCACTCGGGATAGTGCCGAAAAAAAGGATCGTTCTTAAGCGCGTCCTTGGCTCGCTTGATGTCCACATCCTTAAGTGGATGGGTCGGGAGTTTGTAGTCGATGATGTCTTGAGGCGTGACGCCCAGGAACCGCGCTTGGGGCACGCAAAAGTACTCGTTCAAGTGAGCGTTGTTCCCCGACCCCACCTTGAGCGTCCGATAGATGTTTCCTATTCCGTACGGATCGCAGTCGACAAAGACGTACACCGGCAATTTGTGGTCGTCGGCCAGCCGCCTGATGAATCGACGCACCGCCCGCGTGGGGACGCCCGCCATGGAGACGAGGATGCAATTCGCGGTTTGCCAGTAGCGGTGATAGTTGAGCCGCTCGAACATGCCGCCGGTTTCAATGGCGAGGATGAACTTGGCCTTGGTTCTGAAACCACGGAGGCGATCGACGTTGATGGGGATGCCGTATGAGCCGGATCCGAATTTCGTGCAGTCGATCTCCAGCGGACGACCGGAGCCTTTCTCCTGGTCGAGAACGATCAACTCGCCGGCGACGAGACCACCGTGATCGTCAGGCTCGAAGCCGAGCTGCTCCTTGTTGACTGAATACAGAGCCTCAACGTCGTCGAGAATCGTGTCCGATTCGGGCTGTTCGTCGCAGCGGGCGTCGTCCCAGTTCTTGGTCTGGTAATACGCGTCTCTCTTGGTGGCGAAGTCGTTCGTCTCGATGAGCGTCTTGGACAAAGAGATCATCCGCATGGTCTGGGCGAAGGTCTTGACCGTCGAAACCGTGAGGGTGCGTTCCTTCTTCTTGCCCAGCATCTCGAAATGGCCTTTTTTGGCCGAGTAGCGCACATTGGCCAGCGTGCGCAAGGGGAACTTCATTTCGGGCTTCTTGAAACCGTTGATTCTGGACTCGACTTCGCGGGCCGTGGCGACGATCTTGGAGATGACGGGCGAGACCGCCTCGCCGGACTTAGCCATTCTTGAAGAGCCTCATGACTGGAGCGTAACTACCGATCAAAAAATAAAATCCCCGCGTCACGCGGGGATTCGTCTGCGATGAGACTAAAAGGACGCGGAACGGGGCTTCGGCGCGGAGTGTAACACGGGAGGGGAAGGCGTCGTTCGCGGACGGACTCCCCTCCAGGAGACCTCTCCCTGAAGCCCGGTTGTCCGCCTAGGCGGAGATCACGGAGTACGGATATCCCTCTTCGCGTCGTGGATCTCGCCGCATCCGTTGCAGGAACTCGTTTCCTTCCGATTCGATTCGGTCCGAGATGAGCCTCCTGGTTTCAGCGCCCGAGGCCGGGGCGATCAGGATGCCGATCGCCGCCCCGACTGCACCTCCCGCGATCGCTAGCCCGGCGTATTTGAGTGTTTTGTCGAGTGTCATGGTCGTGCTCGGCCTCCCTTCATCCAGAGCCTGGTCAGAGCCTTGGTAGTTGTTCGAATGTATTGACGAGCATGGAACGTGCCAGGTTTCATCCCTTGTGATGGCCGTCATGTTTCGTCTCTACCACAGTCAGCGTGGCGTCTCCAGTGGTACGTTGTGGGCAGGCCGCCACTTTGACCTCGACGCGAGCTGATGTGACTTAAGTCTCCTATGCAATTCAGTTATCTGAAGTGCCATTCAACGCTTTGAAGCGCGCCCTCAAAGACCGGGACGTTGGAGGTAGCTGCTGCTCGCCGGGTAACAGCGATAAGATCCAGCGCATGGCTCAAGAAACCGGCCGGACGTTGATCGACGCGGACACGTCGATCGACGGAAAGATCCAAGGGAAAGACGTGACCATCGCCGGTAAGTTCAAGGGCGAGATTCACCTCTCCGGTACCCTCTTCGTCGCCCCTTCGGCCGAGGTCGATGCTACCGTCCAGGCTCAGGTGGTCGAGGTCGGGGGCGCTTTTTCGGGAAAGGTGACGGCGCGCAAGCTCGTGGTCCTTGAGGCCGGCAAGGTAACGGGGAACATCGACGCCGGGCAGCTTGTGGTGCGCGAGGGCGCTGTCCTCAACGGGTCGGTGGCGGCCGGCAAATCGGCTGCCGGGGTGGCGGCGGGAACCGTGGCCGGAGCGCCCGCTTCTCCTTCTGCGGCGCCGACCGCGAGATCTTGAAGCTCAGCGACCTCGCTCTGCGCCTCGGTGGTGAGGTTCGGGGCGACTCCCAAATTGAGGTGGATCGGGTGGCCCCGCTCGAGGCAGGGGAGGCCGGCTCGATCTGCTTCCTCTCTCACGCGAAGTACCGGCCGCGGCTTCTCTCCTGCCGCGCTTCGGTTCTGATCGTGAGCGACCCGTCTCTTCTAGCTCCGGAAAGTGGAGCGCCCTCCTTCAAGGCGATCGTGGTAGTGAAGGACGCCTACGTGGCCTACGCCCGCGCCGCGGCCCTCCTTCATCCAAAGGTGAGCGAGGTTCCCGGCATTCACGCGACCGCGGTCGTGCACCCAAGGGCGCGCGTCGAGGCGTCGGCACACCTGGGCGCCTTCGTGTCGGTAGGCGAAGGCGCCTCCATTGGCCCACGAGCCATTCTTCATCCCCACGTCGTGATCTACCGCGACGTCACGATCGGCGAAGACACGACGCTTCACGCCGGCGTCTCGGTCCGCGAAGGCTGCCGGATTGGCCGGCGGGTCACGGTTCACAACAATGCGGTGATCGGAGCCGATGGTTTTGGCTTTGCCCGGGATACGGATGGGAAGCACGTCAAGATCCCCCAGATCGGCGTCGTCGAGATCGAAGACGATGTTGAGATCGGCGCGCTCTCCGCCGTCGACCGGGCGTCGATGGGGGTCACCCGTATCAAGCGCGGGACCAAGCTCGACAACCTGGTGCAGGTCGGTCACAGCGTCGAGATCGGGGAGGACGGTGTCCTGTGCGCGCACGTGGGTGTCGGGGGAAGCACGAGGGTGGGGGACCGGGTCATCCTGGCCGGGCAGGTGGGCGTGGCCGACCACGCCAACCTTGGCGACGACGTTATGGTGAGCGCACAGTCCGGCCTTCACGGCGACGTGGCTTCGGGGTCGCGGATTGCGGGCAGCCCAGCCCTCGACGCTCGCGTGTGGCTGAAGGTCAGCGCCTCGCTGAAACAGCTTCCCGAACTGATCCGACGTGTGCGCGATCTTGAAGCGCGGCTCGAATCAGCGGCGAAGTCTGCCGGCGCCGACCAGAAGTGACCGATCCATCCATTCCCGCCCTCGCCGACCGGGACTGCCGTCTGGTGAAACGCGCATCGCTTCACGGAACGTATGGCCTGCTGACCTTTGAGCACAAGGAGATCGCAGGGGCGTGCGCCGGCCAGTTCGCGATGATTCAGCCCGAGGCTGACACCGACCCGATCCTCCGCCGCCCGTTCTCGATCATGGACACCGATCCGGCCTTGGGGCAGTTCACGATCTTTCTGAAGGCGGTGGGTCCCGGTTCGAAGGCGGTTTTCGACATGCGCGAGGGCGAGAGCGCCCGTGTCCTCGGGCCGTTGGGCCGCGGCTTCACCTTGCCCGCGCCGGACGAGCGCGTCTTCCTGGTGGGCGGCGGGTATGGAGTGGCGCCATTCGCCCTCTTCTCCCGAGATCTCAGACGGGACCTCGCGGACTTTCACCTCTTCTATGGAGGAAGAAGTGCTTTGGAGCTGCCCCTGGTTGGGGAGCTGGAGCGACGGGGCATTCCATTGACGCTGTCGACCGACGACGGC
>JANLWV010000463.1:0-4472 GCA_031364765.1 Vicinamibacteria bacterium | reverse complement strand
GGTCAAGGACGAGAGCGGGGCGGCCGTCCCGGGCGCCACCATCTCGGCCACCAGCCAAGCGACCAATGTCGCGTATACGACCACGTCCAATGGCGTCGGCAACTACACGATCACCAACATCCCCGTCGGGGTCTATGTCGTGAAATCGGAGCTTACGGGCTTCAAGATCGCGGCCACCAAGGCGCTCGACATCGAAGCGCGGCAGACCGCTCGTGTCGATTTCAGAATGGCGGTGGGCGCCATTGAGGACACCATCGAGGTCACGGCTGAAATCGCGGTCCTCCAGACCGAGTCGACCACGGTGGGCGAGGTCATCTCGGGGACGACCGTCCAGTCCCTGCCGCTCAACGGCCGGAACACCGGACAACTGGCGCTCCTCCTTCCCGGGGCTCTCACTCCCAGCCCGCGCGGCTTCAACAACATCGGCTCGATCAACATGAACCGGCCGTTCGTCAACGGCAACCGGGAGCAGACGAACAACTTCACGGTTGACGGTCTCGACGCGAACGAGACCATCGACAACCGGGTCTCGTATCAGCCGAGCCCCGACGCGCTCGCGCAAATCAGCGTGGAAACGAACAACTACGCGGCCGATGTCGGCAACGTGGGGGGCGCGATCGTGAGCAGCATCATCAAGTCGGGTTCGAACCAGATCCGAGGCAGCGCGTTCGAGTTCTACCGAAACTCGAAGTTTGACGCGAACACCTGGGAGAACAATCGTTCGCTCGCCCCGAAGCAGGAGCGCAAGCAACACATCTTCGGGGCCACGGTGGGTGGTCCGATCAAGAAGGACAGGCTCTTCTTCTTCGCCGACTATCAAGGCTCTCGTCAGGAGGCGCCCGGTTTCACGACGGCATCGGTCGCTCCAGAGGCCTGGCGGCGAGGCGACCTCTCGAGCGTCAGCACGGTGATCCGGGATCCCGTCACCGGACTTCCCTTCCCGGGAAACCAGATCCCGGCAAACCGGATCAGCGCCAGCGCCCGCGCGATTCTGAACGACCTCAAGAACTATCCGCTCCCGAATCGCACCGTGCCAGGCGGGGTCACGGGCAACTTCGTGGGGGAGACCCTCTTTTCGGTCCGCGCGCACCAGGGCGACCTGCGGCTCGACTGGAACGCCTCCGACAAAGACAAGGTGTGGACGCGATTCTCGTTCGCGACGTATGTGGACGAGCGAGAGAAGCAGCCGTTCGGACTCTTTTTGGGCAGCCGCAACGATCAGCCGTTTCAGAACGTCGGCGTGAACTGGACCCGCGTCCTTGGCCCGAGCACGGTCAACGAGATTCTGGTGGGCTACAGCAACACGAAAGTCGTGGCCGAAACCTTCGACTGGGCGGGTGTGGGCAACGGAAACGCGGCGTACTCGATTACCGGAGGCCAGCCGATCCCGGGCCTGAGCTCGATCGGCTGGGGCAGCGGCCTCACCGCGCCGGGCGCTATCGCGCTCGACTCGGACACCGTGGCGAAGACCTATCAGCTAAACGAGAAGTTCACCTGGCTGCGCGGGCGTCACGCGCTCAAGTTCGGCGGACAGTTCCTGCACTACGACCAGCAGCGTTTCTATGCGGGCAACAACGGCTTGCTCGGCTTCCTGAACTTCAATGGCGCCTTCACCGGCTTCGCTTTCTCCGACTTTCTCCTCGACCGGGTGTCGTCGAAGGGTCGCGGGGGTGGCGACCCCACGAAGCCGTGGACGCATCTGCAGGACCGTATCGGTCTCTTTGCGCAGGACGACTTCAAAGTCCGGCAAAACCTGACCTTGAACCTCGGTCTGCGCTGGGCCTACACGTCGCCCCTGGTTGAGAAGAACAACCTTCAGTCGAACTTCGATTTGAAGACGGGAAAGCAGATCGTCGCCACCGACGAGGACCGCGCGCTCTACAAGCCCTACTACAAGGGCTTCGAGCCGCGGCTGGGCCTTTCCTGGACGATGAACGAGCGCACGGTTTTCCGCGCGGGCTACGGCATCTCGCAGTTCATGGAAGGCACGGGCGCAAACTTGCGGCTGCCCTTGAATCCTCCATTCTTCTTCGAGTCGGCCGTCTCTTATGACGCAACCACGGGTGCGGGCTCACTGGGCACGGGCTTCGCCGGCCTCATTGCCGGCACCACGCCATCGGGCAACGTCCGCGCTTACGACCCGAACCTGCGACCCCAGTTCACCCAGCAGTGGAACGCTTTCATCGAGCGTCGGCTGTCCACCGGCATGTCCGCGCAGATCGGTTACGTCGGCCACCGCGCCACCCACCTGGTCACCCCCGTCGAAGGCAATCAGGCGCTTCCCGGGGTTGGCGATCCCGCAACCTGGGCCGCGAAGAACACGCGGCGACCGCTGTTCGGCGCACTGCCCCTCGTCACCACCATCGCCACCACCGCGTCACGCGGCCGTAGCGAATACAACGCCTTGCAGGCGAGCGTACGACAGCGGTTCGACAAGGGCCTCGAGTTCATGGCGTCCTACACGTTTGCCAAGGGCATGACCAACAACCGCGGGTTCTACGGACAGTTCGGCGGCCGATTCTCGGGAGGTTCGCTCGCGACCGAGGGCGCCTATTGGCAGAACACCTACGATCCGGAGGCCGATTGGGGCCCCATGTTCCACGACCTCCGGCACAATTTCGTGCTGTCGGGATCTTACGAACTTCCCTTGGGCAAGGGTCGCAGGTGGGGATCGAACTGGTCAGGGGCGGCGAACACGCTTCTCGGCGGTTGGAAGGTCGCGGGGATCTACCAGGGGCGCACGGGCTTCCCGATCACGGTCATCGATGGACGGAATCGTTCGCTGCAGGGCGAGCGGGGTTCCGAACGTCCCAACTGCGTCGGCAATCCGGCGCCGTCGGATCAGTCGATCGCTAGGTGGCTCGATGTCGCCGCGTTCCAGGCGGCCGCTCTCGGCACGTTCGGAAATTGCCCGGTGGGCGTCGCGCGCATGCCGGGCTACCAGAACGTGGACCTCACGTTGTCGAAGCGTTTCGAGTTGGGAGGGAACCGCGGCCTCGAATTCAGGGTCGAGGCGTTCAATGCCTTCAACCATCCGAGCTTCGGTCCGCCCGCGCGTGACCTGTCCGTCCCGAATACATTCGGCCAGATCACCAGCACCATCAGTTCACCGCGCGTGATCGAACTGGTCGCGAAGTTCTCCTTTTAGACCTGCGAGCGTGCGGGGGGCTAAGCCTGCGAAGGGGTTCGTAAGTGATCAGAGAATCGCCGGCGACCAGGCGCGGGGGCGAGTGAGCGCTCTTGTTCTGCCGCCGCGCTGGGTCAAGCGTGGTTACGAAAAAAACTCCGCGACCGTGGTGAGAACTTCAGCCTCGCGCAGGATCCGACGATGGCCGAGACCTCGGGTGGTCAGGAGCCTCGAATCCGGCCAGACCTCGGCGTACGTCTTGCCGTCCTGCCACGGGACATCGACGTCATCTTCGTCGTGAACCACAAGTAAGGGCGCGCGCATTTTCGGAGCCAGGAGCCGGCCCCGGAGCTCAGCCATCGACGTTCCCAGCCGTCGCTCGACGGATCGCTTCATTCTTTCGCTCAGATGATGGGGCAGGCCGAGCCACTGACCGAACACTTTCGGAAAGTGATCGAAGTCTTCCGAAGGGGCGAGGTAGACGAGGCGTCCAACCAGGAGCGGCTCGCGCAGGGCGACGGTCGTCCCGGCGGCGCCGAAGGAGTGCGCCACGATTCCCGCCACCCCGCCCAGATGCTTGACCATGCCGCCAATCGCTTCAGCGAACTCCAGCAGATTTGTCTGCGCTCCCCGGGTCGCGCCGTGCGCGGGAAGGTCAATGGTGATCGGCTGGAAGCCTTGTCCGGCTATGGCCAGGGCGAGACCTCCGAGCTGGGAACCTCGGCCCTCCCAGCCGTGAACAAGAAGCACGGGCTCTCCGGATGCGCTCCAACGATGACCGGCGAGACGGAAGCGCCCGGCCGAAAACGTCTCCGGCCGTGCATGCTTCAGCCAGGCGCGTTCACGCTCGGGAAGGCGGGCCCGCCGCGGGGTGAGGAAGACCCGGGCAGCGACGCTCGCGCCCAGCCGGGGCGAGAGCCGATCCACGCCTCGAATCACCGCACCGATCATGGCCATAAATTTGGTGCCTCGGCTGGTCACCTCGCTGCTGGACCGACCGGTCGTGCGTTTTTCGGAATGGTCAGAATCGATGGAAATGCGGGCCGTCATGGGGTGAACTCCTAGCCCGGATTATTCTTGAGGAATCGTCGCGAGACGTTCGAGACCGTGCCTATGGCGGTCAAGCGCAGTGACGAGCGACGCAACAGTATTGGACATACTGTGAGGAGACGAGGAGCGAGCAGCGCGCAGCCTGGCCTTGGGCCACGACCGCCAGAGGTGCGGTATCGGACGTCGCAGCAGATTCCCTCATGAATAGTCCGGGCTAGGCGCGCGAGGCGCGGACGAGAGACTCGAACGCGCGCTGAGCGCGCTTCTGCGCGTCTTTCGAACGAAAAAGACGCGC
>JANLWV010000448.1:0-2733 GCA_031364765.1 Vicinamibacteria bacterium | reverse complement strand
GCCCTCGCCACGAAACCCGATGAAATGGGCGACCGCCAGGAACAAGGTGTGGAGGAGACTCGTCGCACCCGTGGTTGGGGCATCACCCGGGTTGTATTGGAACGGGTGCCCCTCCGCGAAACCCTTCGCATACTGGGCGATCAGATAGAGATCCGACACCTGCGGCACAAAATGCCCTTCCGTGACCGCGAGCATCGACAGGATGTAGAGGGACGAAACGGCCAGGCACAGGAGGGCTATCGGGAAAAGTGGCCCTCCCGCAATCCTGACTTTCGCCGCCGTGCTCCACATTTGGAAGCGAGCTTCGAGTATCCAGAACCCAAGGTCAACCTGAAGCTAAGCTCGTCTTCGAAGTATGACCGGCCTTCCGCTTTCACCCTATCCTGTCGCCATCCTGATCGCGTTCCTGTTTGGCCTCCTCGCCGGCAGTTTTGCGAATGTGGTGATTTACCGGCTGCCGCTTGAGCAGTCGATCGTTTTCCCATCCTCTCGATGCCCGAGGTGCCTCGCCGCGATTCGGCCCTGGCAGAACATCCCGGTGATCTCGTGGATGCTCTTGCGCGGCCGGTGCGCCTCCTGTCACGAGCCGATCTCCACGCGCTACCCTTTGGTTGAGGCTCTCCACGGGGTTGGATTCGCGCTGATTGTTCTAAGGTTCGGTCTGCGGCCGTTCACGCTGCTTCTGCTTCTCTTCTACGTAGCACTCGTGGTCCTCGCCTTCATCGACTGGGATCATCAGATCCTCCCCGATGTCATCACGCTGCCCGGCATCCTGATCGGCCTTGCCGGCTCGCTGGTTCGAGGAGCCCTGGTTGACTGGAAGGAAGCCGGTCTCGCCGCCGCGTTCGGCTATGTGACCTTCTTCCTTGTGGCCCAAGGCTACAAGCACCTTCGCGGCGTCGAGGGCCTGGGCCAGGGTGACTGGAAACTGGCGGCCATGATGGGAGCCTTTCTCGGCGGGCAGCGCCTTATGCTGACCGTGTTTCTGGCCAGTCTCTCCGGAATGGTTTACGGCCTGATTCAGGCCATGAGGCTGCGCGGTCAAGACGAAGCCCTAAGCCCGGATCCCTTGGCCGATCTCGAACATTTGCCGAAATCACCCGCAGCGGACGCGGGGCCAGGACTCGCCGGTGATACCCCGGCCGATGTGGCGACGCCCCCCGAGGCCGTGATCGCCGAGACGGCCCGGGTGAACGAGCCCGCATCGATGGGCAAGTACAAATTGCCGTTTGGCGCTTTCCTCGCCGCTTCCGCCATTTTCGTCCTCTTCTTGGGCGATCCTGTTCTCGCCTGGTATGGCTCGCTCTTCAGGTTCTGATCCTTTGCGCACTCCTCGCGTCATCCTTCTGTTCGCGGCCGCCCTGCTCATGGCGGCGGAACTCGTTTCGCTTTCGCTGCTTTTGAAAGGGCTTGGTGAACATGAGAGCCTGCGGTCCCGGGCGGCTCTCGACCGGGCCACGCTGCTGATGCCCCAAATCGCCCATTGGGCCCGAAGCAGTGGCGCTTCGCGCGGACAGCCTCTGACCGATCCATGGATCGAACCGTTCGACCATCTGGTCGTGGCTAACCCCCAGACCCTTGGCCTTGACGATCCGAGCCGGGCTCGTCTGGAAAGCGGCGAACTTGTCGTGATCTCCCGAATCTCGGATCGGATACTGAGCGTGATCGGATCGGTGCAAACCGACCAGGGGCCCATCGTGTTTCGCCTGACCGAGACCTCGCCCGATGCCTCCCGCGTGGCCTCGGACCGAACCCTGATGGCGCAGCACGTTCTTATCTTTCTTTGCGCGCTTTCCGGCTTTGTGCTCGCCTCCCTCGGGCGGGGAGCGATGACGGAACCCCCTTCGCCGGCGCTTCGAGCGTACGAGGAGGCGATGTCCCGGCTGCGGCTTCGTGACGACGAGCGTCTCGCTGCCTACGATCGGGAGAAGGTTCGGATGACTTCCGTGTTGCAGGATCGGGAAGCCATGGCTCGGGCGGGCGAATTGACGGCGGGGATCGTCCACGAAGTACGGAATTCCATGGGCGTGATCGCCACCCAGGCGAAGTTCGCCGAGAAGGCGAGCGAGGAGCGGGTTCGGGCCGCCGCGGCCGCCATCGCCGATGAGCTGCGCACGCTGCAATCCGTCATGACCCGGTTCCTCGATTTCATCAAGACGGAGAAGGTCCAGGATGTCGAGTTCGACTTGTCGCGTCTGGTCGCCCGCGTCGCCGCGCGCGAACGCGCCAACCACCAGGCCCACATTGACACCGAGGGGAGCGAGACGCTGGTTCGGGGCGATGAGGATCTCCTCGAGCGCGCCATCGAGAACGTCGTGCGCAACGCCTGCCAGGCCTCGGGGGAGCGAGGCGCGGTCGTGGTCAGGTTCGGCGCCGACGCCACCCAGGCTTTTGTGATCGTCGAAGACAGCGGTCCTGGAATCGCCGATGTTCAGAAAGCCCTTCGTCCCTTTGAGTCGGCAAGAGCGGGGGGCTTGGGCCTCGGCCTTCCTCTCGTTTTGAAGATACTCACGCTCCATCAGGGAACGCTCGATCTCGGGCGGGCGCCTTTCGGGAATGGAACCCAGGCCGTCTGTCGCTGGCCCAAAACGACCCCCAGCGCTACCAGCGGTAACGACACAGGTCACAGAGGATCGGTGACTATTGATCCCTGAGACAGAACATCATGCTGCTAGGATTGAACTTACGTGAGGTAGACCCTTTATGGAACACCGCTTGCACAAGGAGACCGTC
>JANLWV010000413.1:0-19056 GCA_031364765.1 Vicinamibacteria bacterium | reverse complement strand
CTCCCGTAGGAGTCTGGACCGTGTCTCAGTTCCAGTGTGGCCGTCCGCCCTCTCAGGCCGGCTACCGATCGAAGCCTTGGTGGGCCATTACCCCGCCAACTAGCTAATCGGACGCGGGCTCATCTTCAAGCGCCAGGCCTTACGGTCCCCGGCTTTGATCTCAAGACTCTTGGTCCTGAGATGTTATGCGGAATTAGCACCAGTTTCCCGATGTTGTTCCCCACTCGAAGGAAGATCACCCACGCGTTACTCACCCGTTCGCTGCTCTATTGGGGTTGCCCCCTCTAGCGCTCAACTTGCATGTGTTAGGCACGCCGCCAGCGTTGATTCTGAGCCAGGATCAAACTCTCCAGTTAAAACTGTGAGTGACTCTCGCCTGGTCGCGAGAGTCAAGAAGCTCTTGCGAGCCCCCTTTGTCTTCAAGGCTAAAAACGCTTTTGACTCAAAAAATTGCGTGTACTTGTCTAGTTTTCAAAGAGCCGTCCGCCTTTTGGGGACTCAGCCAGAATATCGAAAGCGGATAGGGTGAGTCAAGCCTGCGGGGGATATTTTTTCGAAAAGCGTCTCTAGAAAGAGACAATTCTGACGAAACGGGCCGGCCCAACCTGAAGTATTTCCACAAGGCCTTGGGTCGCTTGGAGTCGGGCACCCATTTGGACCTGTTTTCCGCCGAATCGTACGGCGTTCTGCCTTAGGAGTCGGGCCGCCTCGCTCTTCGACTCGGCCAGGCCGGCGAGAAAGACAACTTCGTGAAGACCGTAGTCCCCGACGGGCAGGGCGTACTGGGGCATGTCCTGAGGAACCTCTCGCCTCTGGTGGATGCGACGCCATTCCGTCTCTGCCTCGGCAGCTGTCTTCTCACCGTGAAAGTCGGCGGCGATCCTTCTCGCCAGCGCAAGTTTCGATTCCATAGGAGTTTGGCGCGCCTTCTCCTCGTCGATGGCGTCGGTCGTCAGGTCGGTGAGGAGGGCGTAGTATTTCCACATCAGCTCATCCGAGATGGAGAGAATCTTCGCAACCATGACATTTGCATCCTCGGTGACGCCTATGTAGTTGTCCAAGGTCTTCGACATCTTCTCAACCCCGTCCAGCCCCTCAAGAAGAGTCGTAGTTAGAACGACTTGGGGCTCCAGGCCGAATCCGGGCATGATATCGCGGCCGACATTCAGATTGAAGAGTTGATCGGTACCTCCCAACTCGACATCCGCCCTGAGCGCGACCGAATCGTAGGCCTGGGCCAGAGGGTAGAGGAATTCGTGGATCGAAATGGACTGGCCGGCCTCATACCTTTGCCGAAAGTCGCGTCGTTCCAGCATCCTGGCGACGTTGTACTTCGCAGCCAGCCGAACAACCCCTTCGGATCCCATGGGTTCCAGCCACTCAGAATTGAACCGGATTTCCGTCTTCGCGGAGTCCAGGATTCTGAAGACCTGTGTCTTGTAGGTCTCCGCGTTGCGCTCGATGTCTTCCCGGGAAAGGGGCGGCCGGGTCTTCGATCGGCCCGTTGGGTCTCCAATCATGGCCGTGAAATCACCGATAACGAACACCACCCGGTGGCCGGCATCCTGAAATTGCTTCATCTTGCGGATCAGGACCGTGTGTCCAAGATGGAGGTCCGGAGCGGTAGGATCGAAACCGACCTTCACCACGAGTGGGCGCGCGAGCGCGAGTTTGCCCTTAAGAGCAACGGCGGTCGTCACATCCACGCAGCCCTTCGAGAGGAATCGGAACTGCTCGTCGGCGGACATCGAATTCAAGGTCATTCTTTTCCGCCTCCAAGGTAAACGATCCGACCCCGAATCTCGTAATCGTCACGGGCGACCACGTCAACGGCTTGTGGGTAGAGTCTGTGTTCGGTCTCAAGGATCCGGGACGAAAGAGATATTTCCGTATCCTCGGGCTCGACCCTCACGGGCTCTTGGAGAATGATCGGGCCGGTGTCGAGGCCCGAATCCACGAAATGCACGGTGACGCCCGACCAGCGCACGCCGGCTTCGATCGCCTGCCGCTGCGCGTGCATGCCGCTAAATGCGGGGAGGAGAGAGGGATGAATGTTCAGAATCGGCTTCGCAAGACGGTCGATGAACGCTGGACCCAGCACGCGCATATAGCCAGCCAGACAGACGATGTCGATAGAGCGGCTTGTGATGGCACGAAGGACAGCTTCCTCGTGTTCCTCTCGCGTCAATCCGCGGCTGGGCGCCGACACCGCGTCAATGCCCGCCATGCGCGCCACGGCGAGGGCGCCGCTTGAATCGTGGTTGGAGACAACAAGTACAACCCTAAACGACGCGAACCTGACGTGGGCCGCAATGAGGGCGCCGAGGTTGCTGCCCCGACCGCTCGCGAGAACCGCGACGCGCTTCACACCAAGGTGACGCCGTCACCGGTCACGAGCTCACCCAGGCGGTAGCAGGTCTCGCCACGAGCCCGGAGGGAATTCAGAACCTGATCAGAAGAGCCGGACGAGACGGCAAGAATCATCCCGATTCCCATGTTGAACGTGCGGAACATCTCATCCCGGTTGACCGGGCCGCCCTCGGCAATCAGGCGGAAGAGGGCCGGAGGCTGCCAGGCGTTGGTCGAAATCCGTGCTCCCACGCCCTTGGGAAGAACGCGGGGGATGTTGCCCTCAAATCCGCCGCCGGTGATGTGAACGAGAGCCTTGATTCGCTTCTGCTCGATTTCCGGCCAGAGGGCCTTCAAATAGCTTCGGTGGGGGGCGAGCAGGGCCTCGCCCAACGTGCCTTGGAGGCCCGCGGGACGGTCGCCGACGCTCAGGCCCAAACGTTCCATCAGAACCATTCGGGCGAGGGAATAGCCGTTGGTGTGCAGCCCAAGGGAGGGGAGACCAATCAACACATCGCCGACTGAGACATCCTTTCGGGGAAGAATGTTCTTCTTGTCCATCGCCCCGACGATGAAGCCGGCGAGGTCGTAGTCATCCGCCGCGTAGGTGCCCGGCATCTCCGCGGTCTCTCCCCCGATCAAGGGGCATCCGAACTCCTCGCAGGCTCGCGCAATGCCGCTCACAATCGACTCGACGCGCGAAGCGTCCATTTTGCCGAGAGCTATGTAGTCGAGGAAGAACAAGGGCTTCGCACCCTGGACCAGAATGTCGTTCACGCAATGGGCTACGAGGTCGTAGCCAATGGTGTCGTGGACGCCGCAGTCACGGGCGATGCGAATCTTTGTTCCCACCCCGTCCGTCGAAGAAACCAAAACCGGCTCCTCCATCAGGGAAAAGTCGGGCTGAAACACGCCGCCGAATGAACCGATCTCCGAAAGGACAGAGGCGGGCCTCCCTGAGGAAAGGAGGCGCCTGATCCGGGCCTTCGCCTCATCCGCCGCAGCGATGTCGACGCCCGCAGCGCGATAGTCCAAGAGCGACTCCTTGATTGGGGGCGCTAGCGAACGCCGGTGAGCGCTTCGGCGTTTCGGGTGATGGGAAACCGATCGGTAAGGGCTTGAAGGTAGCTCGAAAAGAGTCTGTCCTTCTTTGCTGCGACCAGGGATTCCCTTATCGAATCTCGCTGTTGAACCAAAGCCGTTTCGTTGGAGGATTTTTTTTCGAGCACCCGAACAATGGCCACACCGGACGGGGTATCGAGGGGGGGCGAGAGCCTCCTTTCGGCCAAGTCAAAAACCTGGTCCTCCAGCACCGAACTCTGTGGTATCTCCGTGAAAGCCTGCCCGCGACCGACAAGTCCCTTGGTCTCAATTCGAGTGACCTTGGCTCGAAGGGCGGCCCTTGCCAGATCGGTACGTTCGGCGTCGGCCGCCAGTGCTTTCGCGGCCTCTCGCGCCTTTTCTCGACCCAAGGATTTCACCAGGTCCTTCCTGACATCCTCCTTGACCTCGGCCAGCTCTGGAATTTTGGGCTCTTGTATCTCGTCGACGCGGATGAACGCTGCACCCGCCCCGGCCTGGAAGCCATCCTTCGCAGTTTCCTTAGCCTTCAGTTCGAAGGCGCGGGAAAGGAGAACCGGACTGGTCAGAACTCCCGAGCCCTTACCCAACTGGAGCGGCTCGCTTTTCTTGACTGCGAGGCCCTGGGTGAGGGCAATCTGCTCCAGCGTCTGGTTTGACCTGACCGCCAGCGCCACCGCCTCGCTCTGTTGCGCCGCGAGTTCTCTGGACTTTGAATCCTGAAGCTGCGCTTCGATGCGCTTCCGTGCCGGTTCAAGCGGCACCGTCGTCTGGTCAAGCTTCGTATCGACCTTGATGATGTGATAACCGAATGGACTCTTCACCAGATCGGACATGGCGCCCGGCTTGAGCGAGAACGCGACCGCCTCAAACTCGGGAACCATCTGACCGCGACCAAAACATCCGAGGCTTCCGCCGTTTTGGGCGGAACTATCTTCGGATTTCTCTTTCGCGATCTTCTCGAAGGCCTCCCCCTTTTTGAGGCGGGCGAGGACCGCTTCGGCGAGCGCCTTCGCCGCAGCTTCGTCATGACCCTCCGTAGCACCTGCGCTTTGCTTGACCTTCACGAGTATGTGCCGACCGCACACCTGGGGCGGCGTTGTGAATTCGGCCGCGTTGCTGCGGTAATAGTTTTCGACCTCCGTGCCGGTAGGCAAGACCTTGGCGCGCAGGTCGACTGGATCGACCAGGAGATAGGAGAGAACGCGCCGTTCCGGCAATCGAAAACGCTCCTTGTTCGCCTCAAAGCGGACCCTCACCATTTCGTCAGTGGGCTGAATCGTCGACTCGAACCGCGCGGTGTCGATATGCACATACTCTGCCCGAACGAGTTCGCTTCGGCGCCGGAACTCGGCGCTGACTTCGGCATCCGACACGTTGACTCCGTCGGTGACTGCCTCGCGAAGTCGTAGGGCCTTCAATTGCGCACGAACCTCATTCTCGAAATCCAGCACGGTCATTCCCCGCTGCTGAAGAAGTCTGGCTAGCGTGGCGGAACCGATAAAATGTCCGTCGGTCTGGAGTTGCGGATCCTCCGTGATCGCCTTGATTACCGCTTTGTCATCGACCATGAAACCCAAACGGTCGGCCTCCAGGGCCTCAAGCTGCTCGCGAACCATCGACGAAAGGACCTGATCGCGAAACCCCATCCGCTCGAGCATCGCCTCATCAATCTGGCCTTGGTTCATGGCCATGAACTGGCGCCTTTGCTGGAGATATTGCCTCTGGAACGCACTCGCCTGAATCGGCCGGCCGCCGACGGTGGCCACCGGGGAGTTGGCGAGGCTCGTGGCCGGATCCGCGTTCGGGATGTAGAGAATCACAAACGCCAGAATCACAACCCACAGAAACACAAAGAACCAGCGCCGGTGACGTCGCAGGAATGCGAGGGCCATCTGAGAGTCAACTCCAGATCTCGAAAGGGCGCAAAAACGGGCTTGCCGGCAGGGAGGCCGAGAGCTTGATCGTGCCCAGGGTAAAGGGTGGTCGAGTATACTTCGACGTTCCGTCTCCAGACTCGCCCACCGCCTTACCCCGGATAATTTTCTTCGTTCCAGAGCGCGTCGTGGACGGTCCTTTGCGACCCGGTTCCTGGCCCTGTTCAGTAGGTCTTCCACAAGCCGCCGCTTGTGGCTTCCCGCGTAACCTCTTCGAAAGGACGCCTAGTTGTCCAACGTCAACGTGCCCCCGGGCTCGGGGGATCGCCGACTTCGAGTGTCACGGTCGCTCGTGGCGAGCTTCGCCCTGGTTTTCGCGGTGACGCTCGGCTACTTTCTGCTCCGCGGCAGGCCCGAACCACCGCCGTCCCCTACCGAGGCGCCCAAGGAGATCGCGGCCCTCTTCGAGTCCATCCAGGGGAACGTGAAGACGCGGGGTGTCGGCGGCCTGGATTGGAGCACCGCTGCCATCGAGGTGCCCCTGCGAAAGAGCGACCTTGTTCGCACCTATCCCTCGTCCTCCGCCGAGATCAAGTTCTTCGACGAAACGCGGGTGACAGTTCGGCCCGACAGCCTCATTACGATTGAGGAAACCTCTCGAGATCCGAACTCGACCTCCGGCAGGGTGGCGTGGAAGGTCACGTCGGGTGAGATCAACTACGAGACCGCCCAAAAAGGGACCGGGGTCACGGAGGCGGTCACGCCAACGTTTCGACTCGCCATTGAGGGCAACTCGGCCGGCACCATGAGAGTTAGCGAGGGAGGCCTCACTGCAGTGGCCCAGCTTTCTGGTGCGGCCCATCTGGAGACAACAACCGGAGAAAAAATTCGTCTCGGAGCCAACGAAGGACTTCGGGTCGACGCATCCGGGAAGGCCGGCGCCAAGCAAGTTCTTCCGGATGTGCCATCGGCGGGCGCTCCTGGTTTGCTGTCGCTCGCGGAAGGCGTGCCCGTCGTGCTGTCGTGGTCGGCCTCGACGGGCGCTGCCGCCTACCGGGTTCAGGTCGAATCGAATGTCGACGGCGGGCGCATCGTCGTTTTCGATCGCGACGGGCTAAAGGGAACGTCAACAAGCGTCGGGGATCTCGGTGGCGGTAACTTCTCCTTCCGGGTTGCGGGTTTGACCGAGGACGGGGTCCAGGGGAAGTTTTCGGAGTCCGTATCCTTCAAGGTCGAGCGCACCGCCATAGTCCGCCCCAGCGCCGCGCCGCGGGCACCGCTTCTGGTCATTTCGGTGTTTGAGGCGAGGAACAACGTGATTCGACTCGCTGGAAAAACGGAACCGGGGGCTCGACTCACCGTCAATGGGGATCCGGTGACGGTCCAGCCTGACGGGTCATTCCAGGAGTTTGTGACCCTCGCAAGGAAGCAGGGTGAGCAGCGCGTGGTGATTCGATCAACCTCGCTGGCGGGCGGTGTGGCCGAGGAAACACGAACGCTTGCGTCGGGTCAGTAGCGCGCTCACGGGGTTTTTGGGAACGTGATGGCGCGGCGCCGAACTCGGATGAACGTGCTCGCATGCTGACGTCGGAGCAGGTGACGCGCATTCACGCGAGCCTTGAGCCCCCGCTCGTCGCGCGCGAGTTCGAACTTGTGTGTTCGGCGCTTTTGGGAAAGTCCGAGATCAGGATTTTCACCTTTGCCGATGATGATCGGACGCGGGTGGTGCGCTTCGGGGCTGAAGATGTGCCAAGCGCCGTCCGGGCGCCGGACCTCAATGCCGCCGGCTTGTTTGGAGTCACTGTAAGTCCGATAGACGGCGAGTCGGCGGGGGCCGGTAACGTGTGGCGCGCGCTCCTACCCCTAAATGTCGGTGATGATCCGATCGGGATTTTGCAGGTCTCGTTCGAGCGATCGGTCGACTCCTCGGAGATCCCCGTGCTGACCGGGCTCGCCCGCGCCTTGGCGACCGCGGTTCGAAATGGGCAAACGTTCGAGAAAACGAAGAAGCTGACGTTTACCGACGACCTCACCGCCCTGTACAACTCGCGATTCATGGCGCTCTACCTGGACCGCGAGCTGAAGCGCTGTCGGCGAACGCGGGCTTCCCTTTCGCTCCTTTTCATGGACCTTGATGGCTTCAAGAGCATCAACGACACCCACGGACACCTCGCCGGGTCAAGGACGCTGGTGGAGGTGGGGGCGGTACTCGAGGAAACGGTTCGAGACGCGGACATTCTGATCCGCTACGGCGGCGATGAGTTTGTGATCCTTTTCCCCGAAACTCCCTTGGCCGGCGGGCTCATTATCGCGGAGAGAATCAGACAGGTCATCGGCGCTACCAAGTTCCTGGAATCCCAGAAGATCGAGGCTCGGGTTTCCGCGTCGATCGGATTAGCAGCGTATCCTGAGAGCGCAGACGATGTTCGCGGTCTGATCTCGAGAGCCGACCAGGCCATGTATCAGGCCAAATCGCTCGGAAAGAACCGGGTCGTCGTCGCCAGTCCTCTCGGTTCTCCTGATTCCATAAAGGGGCCTTAGTACTTCCATTGAGTCTGCTCAGATCCATCCTCAACTTCAGCTACTTCTCGAATGATCTCGCGATCGATCTGGGAACGACCAACACTCTCGTTTTTGTAAAGTCGAAGGGCACGGTCGTTTCCGAGCCCTCGATCGTGGCGGTGAACGTTCGCACCGGCCGGGTCGAGGCCGTGGGACACGATGCCAAGGAAATGCTGGGTCGAACCCCAGGCGGCATCGTCGTCATCCGGCCGATGAAAGACGGTGTGATCGCGGATTTTGAGATCACCGAGAAGATGCTCTCGCATTTCATCCGCAAGGCCCACAACCGGAATGCGTTTGTGCGTCCCCGGATCGTCATCGGGATTCCGTCCGAAGTGACCCAGGTCGAGAAGCGCGCGGTCCGCGACTCCGCGCTCAAGGCGAAGGCCTCCGAGGTTTATCTGGTCGATCAGGCGATGGCCGCGGCAATCGGGGCCGGCCTCCCCATCACTGAGCCCTCGGGAAACATGGTTGTCGATATCGGCGGCGGCACCACCGACGTGGCCGTGATTTCGCTCGCCGGGATTGTGTACTCCAAGTCGGTTCGGGTGGCCGGGAACGAACTTGACGAAGCGATCATTCAGTACATCAAGCGCAAGTACAACCTTCTCATCGGTGAGCGGACGGCGGAACAGGTGAAGCTGGAGATCGGGAGCGCCTTTCCCCTCGATCAGCCTCTGTCCATGGAACTGAAGGGTCGCGATCTGATTGAGGGCATTCCCAAGACTCTCACCGTCACCGACGCTGAGATTCGGGAGGCGCTGATCGAGCCCGTGAGCGTGATTGTGAACGCCGTGCGTGTGGCTCTGGAACGCACACCCCCCGAGCTTTCGGCCGATATCGTGGACCGGGGAATCGTTCTGACCGGCGGAGGAAGTCTGCTCCGCGGGCTCGACAAACTATTGCGCGAGGAAACGGGCCTGCCCGTGATGGTCGCGGAGAATCCCCTGAGTTGCGTCGTGCTCGGAACCGGGCGGATGCTGACGGATTTCGACCTTCTTCGCAAGATCAGCATCGACTAGGAGACCTTGTCCCTTGGAGGATCTGGCGACCAGGCGTTCGACGGTCGGGGCAGCCTAGCTCTCGCGAGGATTCACGTATGGATTCCCTGGTCCCACGAGCGCGGAATGAGAGTCCATCTCTCCGCCGATCCTGGATGTGGCTTCTGGCTTTCCTGATCCTTCACCTCGTGGCCATCTCCCGTCAGGTGGATGTGGACGGCGTGTCGTTGTTCGAAAGGACGGTCATGTCGTTCTTCTCGCCGATCCAGAACGTGGTCTCCTCGGTCGCCGATGCCGTTGTGGGAGCCTGGAATTCGTTTGTGGACCTGCGGTCCGTGGCTTCTGAGAACGAGCGACTCCAGGGTCGGCTGCGCATCGCCGAAATGCAACTCCTCTCCCAGCGGCCGGCGGTGGAGGAGAGCACCCGTCTTCGCATATTCCTGGATCTCAAGCCTCGTCTTCCCATGCCGACGCTCCTCGCGGATGTGGTCGCCCGAAACGCGTCCCCATGGTTCAAGACCATCTCCATCGATAAGGGCTCCTCGCATGGCGTCCTTCATGGCGCGACGGTTCTTTCTCCCTCGGGGGTTCTGGGCCGGATCATCAGCGTATCGCCCAGTTCGGCGAACGTCCAACTCCTCGTTGATCGGGACAGCGGCGCCGCGGTTCTGACCGAGAGGAGTCGGGTGGACGGCATCGTTTCCGGCTTCCAGGACAACACCGACGGATCGCCGCTTCTCTTGATGAAATACGTTCCGAGTCTGGCGCACGTGACTCCGGGCGAGGTGGTCGTCACCTCCGGCCTCGACCAGCTCTTCGAGAAAGGGCTCGTGGTGGGCACCGTGCTGCGCGTGGCGGAACCGGTGGGACTGTTCAAGGATGTTTGGGTTCGTCCATCGGCCTCCCCCGCGTTTGCGGAACAGGTGTTTGTCTCCCTGGCTCCGAAGGACAAGGTTGTGGTTCCATTGCCATGAAAGTGAACGCCATCGCTTTGGCTCTACTCCTCTTTGCGTTGCTCCTGCAGAGCGCGCTCAGCCTGTTCCTTCCGATCAGCGCCTACGTCGACCTGCCGTTGGTGGTGGCCACCTGGTTTTCGCTGTCGCGCGGTGAGATTATGGGGATGGTCGGCGGGTCTTTGTCCGGATGGCTGTCGGAAGCTCTTTTTGGTCGCGGTATCAAGGGGGTCTCGGGCCTGATCCGGCTTGTTCTCGGATTCGCGCTGGGGCTCCTGGGTTCGCGGTTTCTCATCACCGGCGCGGCGCCCCGTTTCGCCCTTCTCCTGACCGTGACCGTGATCGACACCCGAGCATTCGAGTGGATCGCTCCGGCGTTCGGCATGTCGCCGATCCAATACTCGCCCGGCGCCATGACCGTCCGCGGCTTTTTCAACGCGACGGTGGGACTTGTCCTATTCGCGCTCTTTGAACGGAAAAGGACAAAACCGGTGTGAAGATCTACGAGGACCTGCGCTCAGCCCAGCATCGCCTCGACGGACTCCAGAACTCGCTCCTGGTTCTGGTGGCGTTGCTTCTTCTCCAGTTCTGGCTGCTCCAGGGGATCAACTCGAAACGGTACCGAGACCTGGCGGAAAACAACCGGATCAGGACGCTTTCCATCGCGGCGCCTCGCGGTACTCTGACGGATCGCAACGGCCACATCCTGGCCGAGAACAAGCCTGCCTTCAAGATTGTCGTCACCATCGGCCCCGCCGGTTCGATCGAGAACATTTCCCGTTCCCTGGCTTCGTTGCTGAACGTCGAGGAAGCGGAAATCCGCCACAAACTCGGCAAGCCAAGAGCGGCGTACCAGCCGGTCACCATCAAGACCAAAGCCTCATTCGAAGACGTAGCCGTCGTCGAGGCCCGCCGTCTGGAGATGCCGGAAGTCAGCGTCGAGGTGGTACCGATGCGTTCCTATCCGCAGGCAAAGAGCGCCGCTCACGTTGTGGGTCGGGTGGGCGAAGTGACGGATCGGCAACTCAAGCAGCCCGCTTTCGCAGACTTCGAACCAGGCCGGGTGGTGGGTCAGTCCGGCCTGGAAGCCCTCTATAACGAGGCCCTCACGGGCGTCGACGGCTTGAGACGGGTGGTCGTTAACAGTCGCGGTGTTGAAGTGTCGCTCTCGGAGGATCAGCCCGCGCGCGCCGGCGGCGCGGTTGAGCTCACGCTGGCGGCTGGCCTTCAAGCCGCGATGGAGGAGGCGTTTCTTAACCGGGCCGGGAGTGCGGTGGCCCTCGACCCTTTCACCGGTCAAATCCTCGGCCTCGTGTCGTCGCCCGGTTTCGACCCGAACAGCTTCACCTCCGGCATCGAACGATCTTTGTGGGAGAGCCTGACCCGTGATCCGAACGCACCCCTTCTGAATCGGGCTGTACAGGGCCAGTACGCGCCAGGCAGCCTCTTCAAGGTGGTGGTGGCGGCAGCCGGACTCGAGGAAGGTCTGATCACGCCGGAATCGACGGTGTATTGCCCGGGATATGCCTCGATCTACGGGCACGTCTTCAAGTGCAACCGGCCGGCCGGACACGGCATCGTCTCACTCGGTCGTGCCCTTGGCGAGTCCTGCAATGTGTTCTTCTACCAGCTTGGGGCGCGACTGGAGATTGACCGCATCGCGGCCTATGCCCGAAAATTTGGTCTCGGTTCCGTCACGGCGGTTGACCTGCCAAACGAGGCTCCCGGCCTCATCCCCGATCCCGCTTGGAAGGAACGCCTTTTCAAAGCTCCGTGGTACCAGGGTGAAACGATCTCGGTGTCCATCGGACAGGGCCAGGTTCTAGCCACGCCGCTGCAGATGGCCAGAATGATGGCCGCCGTGGCCAACGGCGGGCGCTTGGTGCGGCCGCATATCGTCCGACTGGTCTCAGGAAAACCTGTGGTCTACGAGCCCCCTCGATCTATGGGGTTCAGGCCCTCGACGATCGCCGCCCTCCGCCGCGGCCTCTTCATGGCGGTGAGCGTGGGTGGTTCGGGTCAGAACGCCCGGATTTCCGGCATCGCCGTCGCCGGCAAGACGGGTTCGGCCCAGGTGGTCTCGTCCGCGAAGCTCACCAGGGATGTGGAGTCGATCCAGCCTCACGCCTGGTTCGCCGGGTTCGCACCGTTGGAGAATCCTCGCATTGTTCTGGCGGTGCTCGTTGACCATGGGGGGAGCGGTGGCGCAGCTGCCGCTCCGGTGGCTAGGGCCATTTTTGAGAAGTTCTTTGATCGCGGAGGCGCCGGCGCGCCTGCGAAGCGGGTCTCACCCTAATGCTTCGCCGGCTGTTTCAGGGGCTCGACTATCCGCTGCTCGGCCTGACCTTGCTCCTAAGCGCTTTGGGCGTGGCCATGATCAGCAGCGCAACGCAAGGAACCAGGCTAGAGGGTCTATGGTCGGGTCAGCTCGGGGGCATCGGAATCGGCGTCCTGCTCCTCCTCGTCGTCGCCGCCTCCGACTACCGTCGTCTGGCCGACCGCTCACCCCTCCTTCTGGGGGCGACTTTGCTGGTCTTGCTGGCAACCCTGGCGCTGGCGCCCCGAATCGCCGGAACCCGCCGTTGGCTTAGCCTCGGACCGATCCAGTTCCAGCCGTCTGAGTTTGCCAAGATCATCGCGGCTCTCGTTATCGCAAAGCTCTTCTCGGAGATGAAGAAAGACTCTCTCGGCCTGGGTGACTTGCTCGTGCCGGCCTCCGTGACGGCGGTTACGGCTCTTTTGATCGCCGCCGCACCCGACCTCGGGACCGCGGTGTCGCTTCTTCCCATGTTCTTCATCGGGGCCTTTCTGGCCGGTCTTCGGTACAAATCCATTCTTATCCTGAGCGGTTTTCTGATGGTCTTTGGCCTGGTCTCGTGGGAGTTCCTGCTTCGGGACTACCAGAAGGCTCGCATCTATTCGTTTCTCGACCCCGACCTCGACCCGCGCGGCGCTGGGTATCAGAAAAAGCAGTCTCAGATCGCCGTCGGCTCCGGTGGGCTCACGGGCAAGGGCTACGGAAAGGGGTCTCAGACCCAGCTTGGCTATCTCCCGGCGCGACAGACCGATTTCATCTTCTCCGTCCTGGCCGAAGAGTTCGGGTTTGTGGGTGTGGTGGCGACGCTGGGACTCTATCTCGCCCTCCTGTGGCGATGTCTCGACATCGCCCGTCTCGCCCGCGATCGCCTCGGGGCGATTCTCGTATCGTGCCTCACTGCCACCCTCACGTTCCAAGTTGTTTACAATGTCGGCATGGTGGCGGGTCTTCTCCCCGTCAAGGGCCTGCCCCTGCCGCTAATGAGCGCCGGTCGATCTTCGGTGCTCGCGACATTTATTTCGATTGGCCTCATCCTCAGCGTCCGGATGCGCCGATTCGCCAATTGACGGCCAACCGCGAGCTTTTTCAAATGACCTCTTCTGCCCCGTTGTTTGTTCCTCACGCATGAGGCGCGAACTTGTCGTCACCTCTTCTCCCAAAGAAACCCGCGTTGCCCTCCTCGAAGATTCTCAAGTCGCTGAGTTCTTTATCGAGCGATCGGAGCATGCGTCCACCGCCGGGAACATCTACAAAGGCCGCGTGAGTCGAGTCCTGCCTGGGATGGGGTCGGCCTTCGTCGACATCGGGCTCGAACGCGATGCCTTCATGCACGCCGAGGATGTCTTCGAAGACCTTCCGGAGAACCTGCTCGAGGAGGAAGAACGGGGCGCCAAGGCGGCGCCCATCGAAGACCTGGTGAGCCCCGGGCAGGACATCGTGGTTCAAGTGGTCAAGGAGTCGCTAGGAACCAAGGGGGCCCGCATCACCGCGCACATCTCGCTTCCGGGCCGCTTTATGGTTTTCCTCCCCACCGTCGAGCACGTCGGCGTATCCCGGCGAGTCCAGGACGACGACGAACGAAAGCGCCTCAAGAGCTTTCTGAAGGGAATCCGGCGCGAGAACGGCGGCGGCGGTTTCATCGGACGCACCGCCGCCCTCGGACGCGAACTCGTGGACCTGGAGCGCGACGCCAGAAACCTAATCCGGACCTGGGACGAAGTTCGCGGGGTGGCGTCAAGAGGCACGGCTCCGATGCTGCTCTACAAGGAGCCGTCACTCGTCGAACGGCTGCTCCGGGATCTTCTCGGCAAAGATGTCGCGGGTGTTCACGTCGACGACCCCGAGTTGCACAAGCGGGTCTACAACTTCCTCGACCGGGTCGACCCGGAGTTGCTGTCGAAGGTCCGGCTGGTCAACCGGCCCGGTCACATCTTCGACGACTTTGGAATCAACGCCGAGCTCGAGCGCGCTCTTAAGACCCGCGTCCCCCTCGAGTCCGGAGGCTCGATCGTCGTCGAGGAGACCGAAGCGCTGGTGGCGATCGACGTAAACACGGGGCGATTCGTGGGCAAGAGCGATCACGAAGAAACGATCGTGAAGAACAACATCGAAGCGGCCCGGGAGATTGCTCGACAGCTTCGCCTGCGTGACCTGGGCGGCATCATTGTTCTCGACTTCATCGACATGAAGGACCGAAAGAACCGCAAAAAGGTCCTCGCCGTGCTCGACGGAGAGCTTCGGCGCGATCGCGCAACGAGCCGCGTTCTCTCCGTCAGCGAGTTCGGCCTTGTGATTCTCACGCGAAAGCGCGTGCGTGAATCTCTGAGCAAGACACTCTGCGAGACCTGTCCCGAGTGCGCTGGCGTGGGTCGCGTGAAGAGCGTCCCGACCATACTCACGGAGATCTACGACGAGATTCGGAAGCTTCCCTCGGAACTCAAGGCCCAGAAGCTCACTCTTCGGGCTGCCCCGGCGGTGGCCGATGTGCTCCTTGAAGAGCGCGACAGCGGTTTCTTGTCCTCGATTTCGAGGCTGTTATCGGAGCCTCTGGGCGTCGAAGCGGATCCTCTCTTGAGTCAGGAGCAGTTCGACATCCTGACCGGCCCGCCGACATCTAGTTAGCCAGGAGGGCCGGACACGAACCCGGCCCCCCTGGAACCCCCAGGCCGACGCTCGACGATTCTTCATTAACGCTCCAATCGCCTGAGTAAATCAGGCGATTGGAATGCGGTGTCGCCGAGCTCCGGCCTTCCTGCGTGGGCGAAGGGCCAGACACGAACCCGGCCCCCTGGAACCCCCAGGCAGATGGACTCACGGTGGAGTCGGGCGAGGAGCTGCGCTTCATCAATCAGGCAGCGCGGGTCGATCACGCCTCTCGAGAACCGCACGCCTTCGTGTCGTAACCGGCTTGTCTGCAGAGCGCCACGCCGATCCGGGAGGAGGATCACTCCACCGGCACCCACCACTCTGTGCCAGGGTGTGTCGTCCTTTCCCTTAAGGGTGGCAAGGATCCAGGCCACGGTTCGGGCGCCGCCGATGGGTCGTCCAATCGCGGTGGCTACGCGACCTACGGTCCCGTAGCTCGCGGCGCGGCCCGCCGGGATTCTGTGAACGAGTTCCTTCACCCTGGCGCCCACACTGTCTTCCGAACCAGCCACGGGAGAACGGCTCGACCGCCTACTTGATGTCCGGAGTCGGGGTGGGCCTCGGTGGTGCGCCCGGGACGGTGATGCGCTCGGGTCCGACCGCGCCGGAGGTGGTGATTTCCTCGTCGGTGGTTGCTGGTTGCCGCGCAGGCTTCACTTTGCTTTTCCCGATCTGGGTGGGGACCTCGCGGACAAAGACGTTGTAGACGGCATTCTTCTTGAGTTCGGCAATGTAGTCACCGTAGACCTTCTCGAACCGGATGCGTGAGAGCTCTTCCTGAATTCTCTCCTTCACCTGGTCGAAGGCGGTCACTTCATCGGCGAGTCGTTCGCGGACCTTCAGAATCCAGTAGGAATTGTCAACCGCCACGGGCGAGGAAACCTCTCCGGGGCGGAGGTCGGCAATCGCTGCTGAAAGCGCAGGGTTGAGATCGGCCGGTTCGACCCGGCCGAGGTCTCCGCCGGCGCCCCGACTGGCGCTCGTCGATCGTTCGCGCGCGAGGGACTCAAAGTCCTCCCCTTTTTTCAAGCGGGCGGCCAGGGCATTCGCTTCAACTTCGGCCCCTTCGCCCCTCACCACAATCTCCAGGAGGTGGACCGTGGCCTTGCGTGTGAAATCCAAAGCCTTGCGGCGCTCGTATTCGTCGCGGACATCGGCTTCGCTCACCTGCGCCTTCGGATCGACATCACGGGCCCGAACCTGCCTGACGATGACCGAGCGTTCTATGTTTCGTCGCAGCGCCTCCTTGGTCAGTCCCTCGCGCTTGAGCTGAGCCAGGAACTCCTCCTCAGACGTGATGCTCTGCTCCTTCTTGATGTCCTCGATCACCTGATCGAGGTATTCCGGCCTCAGCTTGAGACCCAGCGCCGCGGCGCGGTCGACAAGCAAGAGCTCGTCCATGGCTTCTTCCAGGAGTTTCGCATTGTTCTGGCGCAGAAACGCTTCGATCTCGCCTTCCGGAACCCTCGCCGCTTGCACGGCTGCCATCTGTCGGGCTTCAAACTCCGACTGCGTGACGATCTGACCGTTCACCCGTGCGATGACTCGCTCGATCACGTCCCCCTGGACAAGTACGGAAGCGCTAAGAACTCCCACAAAAAAAACGCTACCGAGCCGTGACAGCTGCATAGTTCACCTGTGCTTGAGAAACCAGTCCATCGATAAGTTGCTTCATTCTGAGACGCGTCTTCGCCTCCGTAAGTTTGGATTCAATGTCCGGCCTTGATTCGACGAAGGACCGGGTAGCGGGGAGCGTTTTCGCCTCAAGCCGGAGGACATGGTAACCGAAGGATGTGGTTACTATCCCCGAGATCTGGCCCGGAGGGAGAGAGAAAGCGACCCTTTCAATCTCCGGGGGCAATTCTCCCCGCCGGAATGATCCCAGAAGACCTCCTCCCGCCGCCTGCGGCGCGCGGGAGCGGGTTCGGGCCAGAAGTTCGAAGGCATTCCGGTCGGAGCCGAGGATCCGGACCACATCCCTCGCCTCCTGCTGTGTGGTCAGGAGAATCTCGCGGATCGTGACGGACTCGGCAACACTCGCGACCTCCGGATGAGCATCGTAGTAGGCCCTGGCTTCGGATTCGGAGATTCTCTCTTTCTCGAGAACGGAGGCCAGCCAACGTTCGGCCTCGGCCCGGTCCTGGTCGGCGTCCTTGAATCCGTTCCGCGCCCCCGCGATGGCCACCACTCGCTCTTCGACGAAACGGCCAAACGCCGAGGCTCTGATCACCGGGTCTGAGGTGTCCGTGCCGTTCCTGGCCAGCGGTTCCAGTTCCTTCAGAAAAGCGCTGCGCCTCACATCAACCCCCTGAAAGCGAATCACCACGGGATCGAGCGGGCCGCGGCAGCCGAGGATCGAAAAAACGCAGACCGCGGCTTGGCCCCAAGGGAGACGGCTTCTGAAAAACATGGCCGGTTTGATCACGCTCCCTCGATTTTCGCCGACCCGAGCCGTTCGAGAACGGACCGCGCCGCGCCCAGCGGCGCGCCCGTCGGCAGAGGCACGCTGAGAGTCCTTCCTGGCGCCTCAAGCCTGGCCCCCGGCCAGGTGGCGACGAGAGTCGTCAGTTTCCCGGGATCGACCGGCGGAGCCTCTCCGAAAAGCATGTCGAGGCGCGACCCGGCACGATCGACGCGCACGAGGCCCAGCGCCTCGGCGACAACGCGCAACCGCGAGTATGCGATCAGGTCAATCGCTTCCTGGGGCAGCGGGCCAAAACGATCACGCAGGTCCGCTTCTATCGCTTGAAGGTCTTCCTCGCGAACCGCATCGGCGGCACGTTTGTAGATAAGGATGCGGTCTCGCGCCTCGGCGATGTAGGCGGCGCGGAGGCGCAGGTCGATGCGCAGGTTCAAGACGGTGCGCTGGGGAATGCTGGTCTCGCCTCCGGCCTGCATCTCACGGACGGCGTCGCCCAGGAGCTTCAGGTACAGGTCGAGACCCACGGCCAGGATGTGGCCGCTCTGCTCTCCGCCCAAAAGGTTCCCGGCGCCGCGCATTTCCAGATCGAGGGCGGCGAGGCGGAAACCGGAGCCCAGATCGGAAAACTCGCGAATGGCCGAAAGCCGGCGTTGCGCCACCTCTGAGAGCACGCGGCCGGTCGGGACCATGAGGTACGCGAAGGCCGGGCGATCCGATCGGCCGACGCGGCCGCGAAGCTGGTAGAGCTGAGCGAGGCCGAAGCGATCGGCCCGGTGGACAATAAGCGTGTTCGCCCTGGGGACATCCAGTCCGTTCTCCACGATGGTAGTGGCCACGAGTACGTCGGCGCGGGCCTCGACGAAGGCGAGCATCGACTTCTCGAGTTCCCTCTCCGTCATGCTCCCGTGACCAACAACCACCCGAGCCTCGGGAACCAGCTCCTTGATCATGCTGGCGAGGGAATAGATCGACTCAACTCGGTTATGGACCACATAAACCTGTCCTTCCCGCTCGAGTTCATGACGGATGGCGGTGGCGATAACCTCCTTGGAGAATTTCACGACCATGGTCTGGATGGCCAGGCGGTCGCGGGGCGGCGTCTCGATGACCGACATGTCCCGAAGGCCGGACAGACCCATCTGGAGGGTTCTGGGAATGGGCGTCGCCGACAGGGTCAGGCTGTCGATCGAGATTCTCTTCTGCTTGAGTCTTTCCTTCGACGCCACCCCGAAACGCTGCTCTTCGTCAACCACCACCAGGCCCAGGTCCTTGAACTCAGCGTCTTTGGAGAGGACCCGGTGGGTGCCGATCAATATGTCGACCTTGCCCTCCCGCGTTCTTTGGAGCACCTCTTTGTTTTGTTTCGCCGTGCGCAGGCGAGAAACCATTTCCGTGATGATCGGAAAGGGGGCAAAGCGGCGCCTGAAGGTCTGAAGGTGTTGGAAGGCGAGAACGGTGGTGGGGGACAGGACCACGACCTGTTTGCCGTCGGCCACCGCGCGCATCGCCGCCCGCATGGCCACCTCCGTCTTCCCATAGCCGACATCTCCGCAGACCAGGCGATCCATGGGTGTGGGGGACGACATGTCGGCGAAGATGTCGTCGATGGCCTTCTTCTGATCCGGCGTTTCCTCGTACTCAAAGGCGTTTTCGAACTCGGACATCCACGGAGACACGGGCGAGAAGGCGAAGCCCTGCTTCGTCTTGCGTTCGGCGTGAACTTTCAGCAGTTCGGCGGCCATGTCGCGCATGGCTCTCTTGACCCTCGATTTTGTCCTGGTCCAACCGGTGCCACCCAGTTTGTCGAGAGACGGGTTCGAAGCCTCGGCGGCCCGATGTTTCTGAATCC
>JANLWV010000408.1:0-5251 GCA_031364765.1 Vicinamibacteria bacterium | reverse complement strand
CGCGAGTCGCAAGAGTCCGTCTGTATCGTTCGCGAGCAGCGAGCCGAGTAAGGAGCCACACGACTCCGAAGTCTCGTCAACGCAGTGGCGACGCACGAGGCGTCCCCGACGCGGCGAGCCCGCTCGGCCCCTGGACCCGCGGGCCACATTGGCTAGCCCCTGGGACTCGCCGCCTTCAGGTATCGGCTCGGCAGTTCACGGCCGAGGCGAAGGCCGATGAGGCGTGAGGCGTCGGCGACTTTGGTGATGTCAACACCGGTCTCGATTCCCATGCCATGGAGCATGTAGAGCAGATCTTCGGTGGCGAGGTTGCCCGACGCGCCCGGCGCGTACGGACACCCGCCGAGTCCGCCCGCGGAACTGTCGACAATCGAAACACCGAGCTGCAACGCGCGAAGGACATTCGCGAGGGCGGTGCCGCGGGTGTCGTGAAAGTGGACGGCGAGACGCGGCAGATCGACGTTCCGGATCACCGCCTCGATGACGTCATCGACCTGACTCGGAACACCCACGCCGATGGTGTCGCCGAGCGAGATCTCATCGCACCCGAGCTCAATGAGACGACGCGTGACGTCCGCAACCTTCACCGGGGCGACCGGGCCCTCGTAGGGACAGCCGAAGCAGGTGGAGATGTAGCCGCGCACAAACAGCCCGAAGCCCTTCGCGTCGCCCACGAACTCCTCGAAGCGGCGAATCGACTCGTCGATTGTGGCGTTGGTGTTCTTGAGATTGAAGGTGTCGGACGCCGCGGTGAAGATGGCGATGGCCGAAACCCCGGCGGCCTTTGCCCGTTCATAACCCTGCTGGTTGGGAACAAGCATCGGCAGTTGGGCCGGGCCTTTGGGCAAGGCTTTGAACACATCCTCGCTCCGCGCCATCTGGGGCACCCACTTCGGCGAGACGAAGGCGCCGGGCTCGACCACGGGCAGGCCCGCATCGATGAGCGCCCGACAGAACGCGATTCGATCCTCGACCGAGAGCGTCACTGCTTCGTTCTGCAGACCATCGCGAGGTCCAACCTCCACCACCTTCACGCGAGAAGGAAGGTTCAAGCGGTGGCCTCAATCACCACGAGAGCCGGACCTGGCGCCACCATATCGCCCACTTTCACGGCGAGACGCCTCACCACGCCATCGGTCGGCGCCACCAGGGCGTTCTCCATCTTCATGGCCTCGACCACGATCAACTCCTGCCCCCGCTTCACCGCGTCGCCCACCGCCACGGTCACCCGTGTGACCCGACCAGGCATCGGCGCATCCAGGACGCCTTGCGCCGCCGAGTCCAGGGAAGACGCCGCGGTGGCGCGATTGACGACGGTCAGGTCGTAAGACCGGCCGCCGATCTGGGCGACGACCCGGTCGCCGTCTCTGACCACGAATACCTGGGTTCGACGCGACTCGGCCCGGCCTTCGAAGCGCGACGATCCGGTGGTCACGACGCTGGCCTGAACACGGACGTCATCGACATCGAAGGAGTTCTCCGATCGACGGACGACATTGTGAACCTGCCCTCCCAACTTGAACTTCACAAGTGGCCTCCACCGGTGGACCCTTCGGCTCCGCTTTGGGTCCGGGTCATTGAAGTCTCCAGGCGCTGGGTGAGGCCCACGGATCCGGGGCCAAAAACAGTGAGTCGGTCGATCCCGGCGCTCGTGACCCGGCTTCCAGCGCGGCCAAAATCAGGGCCAGATCCTCGGCGGCCGCGGGCTCCTTGGGAGGGAGCGCGCCAATCTCACCCAAAACCCCGGTGTGAATCCGACCCGAGCGGAATGGTTCACTCTCGAGAATCTGAATGAGCCTCTCGCGGTTGGTCGCGATCCCCAGAACCACGAGTTCGCGAAGAGCTTCGATCAACGAGGTGCGTGCGGCCTCGCGCGTGGGTCCACTCCCGATGATCTTCGCGATCAGGGGGTCGTAATACTCCGGCACGACGCTGCCCGTGGCGACGCCGGAGTCGCAGCGCACGAACGGCCCGCGCGGCTCTTCGAAATGGAGAATCCGGCCCGGAGAGGGCGCGTCGCCGCGCCTCGGATCCTCGGCATTGAGCCGCGCTTCGATGGCGTGGCCCCTCGGCGTGAGCTGCCCCTGCGAGAACGGAAGCGGCTTGCCTTCCGCGATCTCAATCTGCAACCGGACCAGGTCGAGGCAAAGCGTCATCTCGGTCACCGGGTGTTCGACCTGCAGGCGTGTATTCATCTCCAGAAAAAAGAACTCTCCGGAGGAATCGAGGAGGAACTCCACGGTGCCCGCGTTTTCGTACTTCGCGGCGGCGGCCGCCGCAACTCCGGCAGCGCAGAGCCGCTGACGCAAGTCCTGGTCGAGGGCCACCGAGGGCGTTTCCTCCACGACCTTCTGATGGCGGCGCTGGACCGAGCAATCGCGTTCGAAGAGGTGCACGCCGTTGCCGTGCTGGTCGAAGAGAACCTGCACCTCAACGTGTCGGGGTTTCAGCACAAAGCGCTCAAGGACCACCACGTCGCTGCCAAAGCTCGACTGAGACTCGCGCCGCGCTCTCGGAAGTATGGCTTCAAACTCGGCCGCGTTTTTAGCAACATGCATGCCCTTGCCCCCGCCTCCGCGCGCGGGCTTGATCATCAAGGGGAAACCGATGCGCTTGGCCTCCGCGCTGAGACGCTGGCCCTGCTGGTCGTCTCCGTCGTAGCCGGGGACGACCGGCACGCCGAAACGCTGAACCTCCTGGCGTGCCGCCCTCTTGTCGCCCATCAGGCGATGGACATCGCCCTTCGGGCCGATAAAAGTGATTCCTGCGCCCGCGCAGGCGTCCGCGAAATCGCCGTTCTGGCTCAGAAACCCATAGCCTGGGTGAATCGCATCGACTCCGGTCTCTTTCGCAGCCTCAATTATCCGGTCGATCCGAAGGTAGGACTCTGAGGAAAGCGCTTTGCCGATGAGAACCGCTCGATCGGCCTCTCGAATATGAAGGGCCGACGCGTCCGCTTCGGAGTGGACCGCGACGGTCTCAATTCCCATGGCGCGGCACGTTTTGATGACGCGGACGGCAATCTCGCCACGATTGGCAATGAGGACAGATCGGATGGGTGGCAATGGGCCCAGTTTGACTGAACCACGCGGGAACTCGGTTGCGCTTCCATAAAGGCGATAATCCCCCGCCATGTTTCCCGACTCGATCTTCCAGAGCTTCCTCACCCTCTTTGTCGTGGTCGATCCGATCGGCGTGGCCGTTCTGTTTCTGGGACTTGCGGCATCGCGGTCGAAGACCGAGCGCCGGGCCATCGCCCGCAAGGCCGTTCTGGTGGCGATGTGCGTCCTGTTTGCCTTCGCGCTGTTTGGTTCAGCGATCCTGATTCACCTCGGCATCACCCTCAACGCTCTCCGAGTGGCCGGCAGCCTGCTCTTGTTCAAGATCGCCACCGACATGGTCTTCGCCCAACTCGAGCGTGAGACCAAGGAAGAGGCCGCGGAGTCGAGGGAGCGACCCGATATCAGCGTTTTCCCCCTGGCCATCCCGCTTCTCGCCGGCCCGGGCGCCCTGGCCGGCGTCATGATTCTCGCGGGGACGAGCGATCCTGCCGCCCAGGGCGCCGTTTATGGCAGCATCGTTCTCGTCTCCCTCATCGCCTACATAGCACTGCTCGCCGCCGAGTGGCTCTTTCGCCTCCTCGGCCGCACCGGCGTCAACGTCGTCACTCGTATCCTCGGCATACTGCTGGCTGCCCTCGCGGTTCAATACATCGCGGACGGGGCGAAAGGACTTTGGAGTTGATCAACCCCTTTCGTCGCACGTCGATCATGGCCGCCGCCATTCTGGCCGTCGTCGTTCCCGCCGCCCGCAGCGAAGACGACTTCCGGCCGGTTTCGTTTCCGTCGTTGACGCTGGCCCCGCCGCGAACGTTCGGCGCCGACTTCTATGTGGACAACCGGGACCGCGATCCCCATGGCGCCGATGTGTTCGACGCCGGCTTTCGGTTCCGCTTCCTGGCCGGTGAGAAGACCGAGGTCTTCGTGAACGTGATCGCCGACCGCGTGGTGGCCCTGCCGGAGTCCCCCGCCATTCCCCCCTCACCACGGGATCTGATCTTCGCCGGCCCCTCGCGAACCATCCCCAATGCTTTCGTGGGCGAGCACCCGTACCTCGACAAGCGAGGAGAGGCGTCGTTCGACGCCTTCATTCCCGGCACCGCTGCGATCGGCCTCGCGAGAACGTTGCGGAGTGAAGGCCTCGCCGTCGGTCTCTCGGGCGCGCTCATCATCCCGATGGCGGGGAGCCTCAACGCCCTGCGCTCGGGAGCGAGCTCGGGCAGCGTGGATCTATCACTCGCAGGCCTGGCGTCGGGCGACCTTCTCGGCGGCAAAGCCCACGGCCGGGTCGGTTTCACAGTTGCGGGAAATGGATCCTGGCCCGACCGTTCTTTTTCAGTCTCGGGCAACACCGTTCAAGTGGTGGAAACGGACATTGGCCTCGGTCATCGAATGGATCTGGGCTTCGCCTGGATCCGGCCGTTTTCCGACACCATGGCCGCGGCGATCGAGATGCGGGCCACCAAGGAGTTCGTGGGTGAAGAGCGCATCGACGCCATCAGCCCTGTCGATGTGATCCTGGGCGTCCACAAGTCGTTCGGACGCCTCAAGGTCTCGGCGGCGTTGCTCAACCACCTCCGTTCCCTCCCATCGGGTGAACTCCGCGCGAATCCTCTTGCCGGCGGGATCGATTTGTCGAACGTCGCCTTCCTGGACCGAAACGCCTTCCTGGCCCGCGTGGGGCTCGGCGCAGCGGCCGGTCAGATCCGCGATGGCGCCCACATCGTCGTGATCGGCGCGACCGCCACGACCTTGCCCGCGGGCGCCGTTCGGATCCCCGCGACCTACACCATCCGCTCGGAGCACAACCTCGGGTACATATTTACGGTGTCGTTCCGGCCCTGAGCAGATCCAAATCCGGCAGTTATCGATCGCCATCGGAACGCGTTCAGGTTGACGTAAACGCGAACGCGAACGTGGCCGTGAACGTAGTAGCGCTATTCTTCCGAGCATGAGCACCAAGCAGGCGCACGGCGTCACGGCCACGAACCAGGAGTACATTGGTTACGATCAGGTGCAGAAGCCGCAGTTGTATCGCCTGGCCGAGGCCGCGGACGAGGCGTTCGACGACGAGTACCGGATCAAGACCTGCGACATCGGCCGTTTCCTGCGCGGAAACGCGGACGATCGGCGGACGTTCGCGCAAGAGCTGGGCGATGCGTTGCACGGCATCGGCTTCGCGATCCTCGAGG
>JANLWV010000398.1:0-1533 GCA_031364765.1 Vicinamibacteria bacterium | reverse complement strand
GACACGGGAAGCGCCGGCGCCTTTGCGCCGCGCTTTCCTCCGCGCGCAGGCGCGGGCGGGACGGCCACGAAAACTTCACCCGGGTTTTTCGCGGTGTCGAGAACCATCACGTGCTCGCCGGAAGGAGAGATCTGCCAGCCGCCGATCGAGTGTTCTCCGGAAGTCAGGGCCTTCGCCTTTCCGCCCCCAACGGGCATTTCGAAGATCTGGCTCGACACTCCCACGTTCGCGTGGATGTAAATCGTTTGGCCGTCATTCGAGAACTTCGCCTCGTTCGCTTCGAAGGTGGCGTCGTCCGGGGTAAGGCGCTTCGGCGTTCCCCCCGTAGCGGGCACAACGAATACTTTCTCGTTGTAGTACGTCCCGTCCCCATCGAGCGTGGCGGAGGTGTAGAGAATCACCGCCCCGTCCGGCGAGAAGCTGACCGACCCCTCGTCGACCTTGTTGCTTGTGACCTGGAGGGCTCCGGACCCATCGGCGTTCATGGTCCAGATCTCGCTCTTCTCGGCGTCGGCGATGAGCGGATTGGGGGCGCGCCGGAAAACGATTCTCTTCCCGTCGTTCGACAGACCGTAGGAGGCCACGGTGAAGTCGCCGCTGGTAAGCCGTGCGGTCTTGCCGCCTTCGAGGGTCACCCTCCAAAGGTGATTGTGTTCGAAATCCTCGTCGAAGGCGAAGACATCGTCCTTCAGCTTCTCTTTCGTCTTCTCGTCGGCGGTCTTGGGCTCGGAGGCGAGGTAATAGAGGATGCTCCCGTCCTTCGCCCATTCGACCGCGGAGACCGCGGTTTCGTGCTTCGTCACCGCCTGCGCCTCGCCACCCGCGTTCGACATGACGTAGATCTGCGCGGCTTCGTCCGCGCCCCGCTTCGCGACGAAAGCGAAGCTCTTTCCGTCGGGCGACCAGCGGGGCAGGGTCTCGCCGTCCGGGCCGCTCGTCATCTGAACGGAAGCGCCGGTCGCGCGGTCCAGCCGGTGGAGGTGGCTCACCCGCCGGTTCAGCTTCCAGTCGGCCTCGGAGATGGTGTAAAGAATCTGCTTGCCGTCGGGCGAGAGTTGCGGACCGCTGAGCCGCTTCAGGTTGATCATGTCCACGATGGACATGGGCTTGGGCTGGGCCGCCGCGGGCACGGCAAAAGCTGCGGCCAGACTGACGGCGAACAGGATGCGTTTCATCGGGATCTCCTCTTGAAGGTGAGGGAATAGTACAACCGCAACGGCAGGAGTTCGATTAGCCTTCGCTCGCCCATGGGTTCCGACACGAGCTACGCCGCGCCCGAAATGACGGCCGCGCTCCGTCGGATCCGCGAGGCCCTTTACGTGGTGCGGCGCGCCTCCGATTCGGCCATGGGCCTCCGGTTCTCCCAGGCCCTCCCCAAAGGAGAAGAGATCGTCGGCGCCCTGCCTCCCCTTTACCCCGAGTGGCTGGGCGACCGGTCGTTCCAGGAAGCGCACGGCGTCCGGTTTCCCTACTGCGTGGGTCCGATGGCGAACGGCATCGCGTCCGCTCCGCTCGTGATCGCGGCCGCGCGCG
>JANLWV010000390.1:0-6693 GCA_031364765.1 Vicinamibacteria bacterium | reverse complement strand
GCTCAAGACCGCGTCCATCGATTCCCCTGTCTCGGGCGGAACCTTGGGAAGCTGCGCGCGGATGGAACCGGGCTTCACCAAGGACATAACCGGACGCGAGGGCGTGCTCGCACGGTAGTCCGCGTTCCAATCGATCAGTCGGTGGCCGAAGGCCCTGAATTCTTCGGGGCTCATGGGTGCAACTCTAGACGAGCGGGCGCACTGCGAGCCTTTGACGGCGCGAACACAAGGGCGTACGCTGCCCTCTCAAACTGGGCGGCTTGGAGGGAATGATGCGCCACTGGATCGTCGGAGCAGCGGTCACTGCGATGGGCGCGGCTTCGCCGGATACTCGGGCGCCGCCGCCCGAACCAGTGCCCGCGCGTGCGATTCGGTCCGGCGTGAAAGTGCCCGCCTCGCCCACATGGACCCGCTTTCGCGGGCCCAATGGCTCGGGCGTGGCTGAAGGAAGCACCTTCCCCACCAAATTCGGTCCGGAGCGAAACGTGATCTGGAAGGTCGCTCTTCCCGCCGGTCACTCGTCTCCTGTGCTTGATCGCGACCGTATCTACGTCACCGCGAGTGAGGGCGACACCCTGCTGACCATCGCCCTGGATCGGGCCACTGGCGCCACGCTCTGGCGGCGCGAGGCGCCACGGCCGCGGGTTCTCCGCGTGGACCGACGCAACCACCCGGCCGCCGCGACGCCCACCACCGATGGCGGGAAGGTATACGTCTTCTTCCAGGACTTCGGTCTCATCGCCTACGACCGAGCGGGGCGCGAGCAATGGAAGGTCCCCCTCGGTCCATTCGACAACGCCTATGGCATGGGCTCTTCGCCGATCGTGGCCGACGGCGTCGTGGTTCTCGTGTGCGACCAGAGCAACGGCTCCTTCATGATCGCGGTCGGAAAAGACGATGGGCGGATCCGCTGGCGTGTGGAACGACCAGAGTCGAAATCCGGCCATTCAACCCCCGTGGTGTACCGACCGGCGGGTACTCCGCCTCAACTCGTGATCCCCGGCTCGTTTCTATTAACGGGCTACGACCTCGCCACGGGCGAGAAACTGTGGTGGGCTCGAGGCCTCGCCTTCGAGATGAAAGCGACGCCAGTGATTCAAGGGACGACCGTCTTCATCCACGGCACAAGCACCTCGTCGTTTGAGGACAGCTATGGAGGGAAGATCCCGGCCTTTCAGGACCTACGCGCCGATAACGACAAGGATCAAGACGGAAGGTTCTCTCGCGAGGAAGTCCCAGATGCCCTCGCCAAGAAGTGGTTCTCGCTCATGGACCTCGACCACGACAGCCTCCTGAATCCTCAAGAGTGGGCGTACTACCGGGCGGCGCGCAGTTCCAAGGGCGGAATGTGGGCCTTCACCCTCGGAGGCAAAGGGGATATCACCGACTCGGCGGTTCAGTGGCACTTCGATCGATCTATCCCCCAACTGACCTCGCCGCTCCTGTACCAAGGCGTCTTGTACATCGTCAACGACGGCGGGGTCATGACTGCGCTGGATCCGGCCAAGGGAGAGCCGCTCGTGAAGTCAAGACTGGAAGGCGCGGTGGACAGCTTCTACGCTTCCCCGGTGGCGGCAGATGGGAAGATCCTGGTGGTCAGCGAGTCGGGCAAGGCCGTGGTGCTCAAGGCCGATGGCGCTCTTACCATTCTCTCCGTCAACGAACTGGATGGGATGGTCTACGCGACACCCGCTATTGCAGGAGATCGCCTTTACGTCCGAACGGCCAGCGCGTTGTACTGCTTTGGAGGCAGCACCCTGGTCCCGTCTGGCCCGACGAAAGAGGCCAAATCGCAGATTCGATGAAGGCCGCGCTTGACGGGGGTGGCGGTTAGGCGTACCTTGACTACAACAATCCGGGCGGCTCAGTTCACCTAACCCTTCGTTGAGGAGTTTCCCTATGCAACGCTTTGTCCATCGCGCGGCGCTTGCGCTTCTGCTGGCCGCTGGTTCCAGCGCCTTCGCCCAGAACGCTCAGATCACCGGCACGTTGAAGGACGAAACCGGCGGGACGATGCCCGGCGTCACGGTCACGGCGAGGAACAAGGAGAGCGGTCTCGTCCGAACCGCAGTGTCCGACGGGACCGGCGCCTACCGCCTGGTCGCCCTGCCTCCCGGGCTCTATTCAGTGTCGACCCAACTCTCCGGCTTCAGGAATGAAGCGAGGGAGATTCTGCTGGTGATCGACCAAACCGCCACCATCCCGTTCACCCTGCGTCCGGCGTCGATGTCCGAGACCGTGGACGTCACCGCCGAGGCTCCTCTCGTCGACACCAGCATCTCGGCCGTTTCGACCAGTGTTTCCAACGAGCAGATTCAGAGTCTGCCCGTCGCGTCCCGCCGCTGGATCGACCTCGCCATGCTGACCCCCGGCACCAGCCAGGACAATATCCGCGGCTTCTTCTACCGCGGCAACGTCAACGTGGGCGGGGGCGCGCGTGAGTACTCGAACGCCTTCGTGGTGGACGGGGTGAACAACACTTGGGCTCAGATGGGCGAGCCCCGCCAAAACTTCGCCATGGAGGCCATCCGCGAGTTCAAAGTGTCGACCTCGAACTACAAAGCGGAGTACGGCCTCGCCACCGGTGGCCTGGTCTCGGTGGTCTCTAAGTCTGGCACGAACGAATTCCATGGCAGCGCCTTTACGTTCTTCCGCGACGACTCGCTGACCGAGAAGGCAACATTCGAAGTCACGAAACCGCCCTACAAGCGCTATCAGTACGGAGGCTCGATCGGCGGGCCTATCGTCAAGGACAAGACCCACTTCTTCTTTACTTATGAAGGAACGAAGGAGAGCCAGTTTCTGACCGTCAACTCTCTCGGCATCTGGCCTCAGTACGACGGAACCTACGAATCGAAGCAGAAGCGCTGGACGTATCTCGGCCGCATCGATCACCAGCTCGCCGAAGGCCAGACCGCGTTCTTCCGCTGGGCCGCTGAAGACGAGTATCGCCCCATAATCACTACGGGCGGACGCACCCATTCGACGGCCAGCTTCGACTTCGCGGTGCCGCGCAGTTCGGCGGTGGCCGGCCACACCTGGGTTTTGAATCAGAAGTCGATCAACGACTTCCGGATTCAATACGCCTTCGCGAAGTACAAGGTAGCGCCGCCCAACTCGAATGGCGATTGGGAGCCCGGCGACTTCGGTCCGGACCGGCTGTCTTTGTGCACCCCGGTCTTCAACTATCCGTCGATTCAGCTCGGCGGCTGCGGCAACAGCCAGATGGGCCCCGAGAAGCGGTTTGAAGTCCGTGACGACTTCTCCTATCTCGCCGGCAAGCATGCGCTGAAGATGGGCTTCGACGCGTCCATGATCAACTTCCGATTCGACAACATGGGCTCGCCTCTGGGCGCCTGGACGTTCCCGCGCGATGTCCCCTACAACGCGGCCGACCCGACCACATTCCCCACCCAGTACACGAATTTGCTCCCGACCTTCGGTGAAACGCCGATCAAGGTCCTCGGCCTGTTCATCCAGGACGATTGGTCGCCCACCGCGGGCCTGACCCTGAACGTCGGCCTGCGGTACGACCGTCAATTCGGCTCTTACAACGAGGACATCGCGGACCTGCTCTCGCGCGTTCAGGACAAACTCGGACGCGATGGCGCCTTCCCGCTCCCCATCCCGTTTCACCAGGGCTCCGATGCCCGCGGCGACTCGAACAACTGGGGCCCGCGCATTGGCTTCGCCTGGGACCCGAAGAACGACGGCAAAACGAGCATCCGTGGGGGTTACGGTCTCTTCTACGACAACGTTCGCACCCTCCTCAACGGCGCTGAGATCACCTGGCCGCAGAGCAAGGGCATCGTCATCTCACGGCCCACGTTCCCCGATCCTCTCGGCGGGCGCACGCGTGAAAGCTTCCAGTCCACCGCGGCCCCGAACATCAACGTCAACGCCAACAACTTCGAGAGCCCCTACGCGCATCAGTTCAACCTCGGGGTGAGCCGCACCCTGACCGGGGACATCGCGGTCACCATCGACGGAACCATGGCGATCCGGAAGGCGGACCGTGAGACCGTGGATCTGAACCTTCCCAATCAGGCCACGCGCGTCCGCCCCTACCCTCAGTTCGCTCGGGTGACCAACGCGCAGTCCAGTCTCGACAATACCTACAACGCGGTGCTGTTCAAGATCGAGAAGCGGATGAGCCACAACTACCAAGGACTCGCCTCCTACACGTTCTCGACCGCGAAGGACGACGGTTTCTCGAGCCAGGTCGCCGACACCTACGGCTTCACCAAGGTCGAGCGATACGGCGCCGCCGATCGACGCCATCGCCTGGTGATGAGCGGGCTGGTGAAGCTGCCTAAGGGCTTCCAGGTCTCGGCCATCGGCGATTTCAGATCCAGCCTGTCGTTCTCACCGACCACGTCGGCGGATCTGAACAACGACGGCTACACCGGCGACCTGCCCGCGGGCGTGGCCCCCGGCACCGGCTGCCGCGGGCTTGACCTGTCGGCCGTGAACACCTTCCGCGCCGCCCGCAACCTTGCCGCGGTATCCACAATCCCTTGTCCGACGTACAAGAACATCGACGCGCGCCTTTCAAAGACGTTCACAGTGAACTCGGGAGGAAGGCAGCACAAGTTCGAAATCGTGGCTCAACTCTTCAACGTTCTCAATCGGACGAACTACAACACCCCGGTAAACAACCTGCAATCTGCGGCCTTCGGCCAGCTCAACACGCTCCTGCCGAACATCAACGCGCCGTCCCGGCAGATCGAACTCGCGCTTCGTTACAACTTCTAGCCGCGGCGGCCGTCATGGCCGCCCGCCCGCTATCGTTCCCAAGGAGCGCGTCAGGGCGGGACGCGTCCCTCCCTTCCTCGTCTCTCGCTCCGCCTTTCCCTCCTGGAGGATGTCTCAGTGAATCACCGCTTCTCGATGGCGTGGCCTCTCACACCGGCCTTGGTGCTCGCCGCCTTGACTCGGACCAGCCACAGCGCCGAACCGGTCGCGGTCCTCGATTTGTCGGCCTTCTTCAAAGTCGGCTCCGTGGTTCAGGACAGAAACGGCGACTCCTTCGCCGACTCTACGAACGTCCGGTTCGTCCTGCCCCCAAGGCCCACGGCCGGCCAGATTGTCGCCGCCGCGAATATCGCGGCGCGGGTGGGACTTGAGACCACGGCGATGGATATACCGCTGAAGCGAGACGCCACAGGGCCGGGCATCGCCATCTCCGTGAACACGGCCGCTGGCGCCGACAGCGTCGGTTTGGGCGCGGACGAGGGTCTCGTTCGCTTCACACCGGGCGAGCCCGCCTCTCTCCTGGTCAGCGGAAAAACCGATGCGGGCACCATGGCGGCGGCCGAATACGTGGCTGCGCGCCTGCCCTTCGCGTGGGACGTGAGAGGCGCAACGCTCGACAAGATCGCCGGCGACTTGAAGGAAGCCCTCAAGCCTTCGGGCGCCTCGGTCTCGGACGTAACCATCAATGAGGTTGTGGTCAGTCGACAAGCGGCCACTCGCGTCGTGGTGGTCGTAAAGGTGGCGACACCGGCCGATCTGATCAAAGCCCGTATCGCGCTCTCCGGAATCGCCGCTCGTCTGACCAAAGCGCCGACACCTCCTCAGCTCAGCTACCGCGGGGTCATGGCCCTCCGCGTCATCCTCACCACGGGGGCGGCCAAGGCGACCGTGGACATCAAAGGCGTGGCCAAACCTGAAAAGCCGCAGCCGATCTCCCGGCGCGCGGCCGGGGCGAAGGAAGGGCTCGACCTCTCAACGCTCTATTCCATCGACGGTGGCCTGGGCGACTCCGACAACAACCTCATCCCGGATCGGACCGAGGTGATGATCAGCGCGTTCGGTGAAGGTACCGAAGGAGTGATCGATCTGGCCGCGCGGATCGGACTCGAGTCCACCGGCATCTCCCTCCCCCTGGTGGTTCCCGCGGACTCCATCGACGCGACCACGCCACCGCGGGCCGCCGAGGGAGCGCCCACCCCCACGCCGGAAGCGGACACCGACGAAGACCGCCCGGAAGCGCTTCCGATGCTTATCCTGATCGGCGGGAAGCATCCCGTGGTGGAACGTTTGATTCGCGATAAGAAGTTCGATCTTCCGAGCCTTTTGCCTGGTGAAGGTTTGATCCACGTAGTGAAGAACGCATTCGGCGGACTGCCCGGACAAGGCAAGGCCGCGATCGTCATCGCAGGAGGGGACGCCGCGGGCGTCGCGCGCGCGGTGGCGCAACTCGCCGAGACGTTTCCCCACATCGCCGCTCGGGGCAAGGATCGAACCACGGTGGATGACATCGAGGAGGACGTCCGCAAGTTCGTCCAGGCCCGCTCACCCGAGGGTCAGGCGGCCACGGCCCTCTACAAACTCGAGCGATTGGTCACGTCCCTGCAAGGGAAGGACATCGCGAGCGCCCAGGTGAAAGTATTCCTCGAAAAGGCTGAGCCCGGTCTCGAAGCGGTCGTGCGCCATCGAGTGGGAACGAAACTCGGAGGAACGCTCGACGTCGTGGTCGAGAACCTGGATGTGCAGAAGGCGAAGGCCATCGTGGTCGCGGGCACGCCGGTGACCGGCGACCTGGAAATCGCCTCCGAGGTGGATGAGTTCGGGAAGACGTTCCGCGCGAAGGTCTTGCCCGCGGTCCGGAAGTCGAAGAACGCGCCGGTGAAGATCGAGGTCCGCCTTTCCGAACCTCCCGCCCTTCGGACGGCTATGGAGAAGCAGATA
>JANLWV010000166.1:0-5874 GCA_031364765.1 Vicinamibacteria bacterium | reverse complement strand
CTGCCCAGGTTCTTCGTGTGCCATGTCCTGAGGGTTGGGTTCTTCGACGTCTTTCCCACGATCGGGTTCTGCACCACCGCGTCGCTGAAGTGGTCAATGACCGCGGCGATGGCGAAGACGCCGCCAAGCCGTTCATACAGGCTTTTCTCGGTCTGCGTGGCGGCCTGCAGCGATGGTGTCAGCCCCGTTGTCAGGGCGAATGCGAATAGAGAGGGTACTGCGATTGAGAACTTCTTCATAAGGGCTCCTTGATTTGAATAATCACGCCGCAAGCGCGACGTCCGCAGAGGGTTACATGCTGGCGCGGGCAGGTCTGTTCGCCACCACGCATAGGTGAGAGAACCTGCTGGGGTCGGGGTCGGGATCGGAGAAGGCACGGTTTGTTGTGGACATGAGGCGGCTCCCTGATGTTTCGCGGCTACTTCGGAAGGGACTGGTGGATGCGCTGGAAGGCGAGCTTCGCGGGCGTCTCCAGCGCCTTCGCCTGGGCCTCGTCGTATACCGAGAACCAGTAGCCGACGTGGAACTTGTCTTTCTTGCCCTCGAGCTCAATGAAGAGCAGAGCGTCAGTGAGTTCGGGGATGCGCAGGCCCAGCCCTTGGCCCTCGACCAGTACTTCCACCACCGCGCGCGCGGTCCCTGACTCCTTTAGCTTCACCTCGATCAAATCACCCGCCTTCAGAGCACCCGTGCCGCCGATGACGAAACCCCCGGCGTCCGACAACAGGTGCCGCCAGAACTTCTGGCGCGGCATGTCGACCTGGATGCGTTCCGTGATCATCCGGCGCACGCGGCCCAGGTGCCTCTCGACGTAGATGCGCAGGTTCTGGAGAAAGTAGGTCCAGCCCGTCTCGATGCCGTCGAAGAGGTCGTCCCATCCCTCGCTCGCGCCAAACGCGGACTGCACCAGGCGCACGCGTGTCTTGCCGTTCTCGGTGGAGAGGTAGTAGTCCGCGGCCAACGACGTGCCCGGGCCCATCCAGCCGCTCTCGTCCAGCCAGCGCACGTGTTTGAGCGGCTCCCAGGCAACGACCGTGTTGGACATCATCATCTCCTCGCTCCACCCGGCTGTCACGGTGGCGCCAACGCCTTCCGCCGACACCTCCGCGATGGGAGCGAACCAGTTGGCGATGCCGGGGCCTTCGGTGATCGCCTTCCACGCGGCCTCGATGGGCGCGTCGATGTCCACGTGCAACTCGAGCGTACGCTCCGGCTTCTTCTGGGTCATGGCTTCCTCTTGGTGGAACGGATGGGGTGGGCGGCGACAACCACGCGGTATGTGCGGCCGTCGGGGTGGGTCTCGTCGTGGTACTTCGCCGCGAGCCGCGCGATCGCCTCGAGCAGCTCTTCGGCGAAGGCCTCGCGCTCGCGCGGCGAACGCAAGCGGATCTCTACGTCGGTGGAAAGTGTCGGCAGGGGCTTGCCCGCCTTCTCGGCGATGGCCTGCGCCTCGCCAACTTCCTGCGCCATGCGCGAGGCGAGGGCGATCAGGTAGCTGCTGGAGAACTTGTCCTTGAGCTTCCGCGGGTCCATGCCCGGCGCGAGTACGTTTGGCGAGGCGACGAGGTACTGGGCCGTCCGGCGCACGATGCGCTCCGTGCAGCCGCGGCGCTTCTCCTCGCGCACCAGCTCGACGAACCCGTGCTCCTCGAGCTGGCGCACGTGGTAGGCCACCTTCTGGCGTGCGAGCCCCAGGGTGCGGGCCATCGTCGTGGCCGAGCCGGGCTCGGCCAGCGCCAGAAGGATCCGCTGCCGCAGCGGCGCTGCAAGCATTGCCGCCTGCCGGGGATCGTTGACGAGGTGGACGGCGACCATGGGCGGACTCTAGCCGAGAAGCCGCTAATGGACAAGAAGTCTTTTCTATTCCCGTCGTGGAGTCTGCGGGCTGCGCGCGATGCGCATCGCGGTTTCTCGAGAAGGGGCTTCAGACCATCGTCTTCGCGCCTTCACGTCTGGCCGCCGAGGTTCTGGTCCACTAAGGAGTGATCAGCGCGACTCCGGGGAAGTAGGTGCGGTACCGGTTTTCGTCACGGGTGGCCAAGGTCAGGCCCTCCGCCTCCGCATGCGCACCGATGTAGAAGTCTGGCAGCGGTGAACTCTTCGTGCCACCCGCGCGCCGGTACTTTACGAACGCTTGTCCGGCTAACCATCCAGCCGGGTAGGGTAGCGGCAGCCGCTGAAAAACCGCCGGATCGAGCCACTTGTCAAGATCGGCTGCGCTTTCGAAAGCCGTTCCGAGTTCAGCGTAGATGATCGGATTGATCAGAATCGGCCCTTTGGCGGCGGCCGTCCGGAACTGGGCTTCAGACCACGCCAGCCAAACAGGGTCCGCAGTGGCGATATCCAGTAAGACGTTCGTGTCGAAAAGAATCAATCCTCACCGCGAGTGAGGGCCATTACGTTCGCCGTCGTCACGCCAGGAGCGGCGGCGCCTCGTGCCCTTTCCAGCCATGTCTCAACGGACGACGGGGTAGCACGCCGGAGACGAAACGTCTCCAGCCAGCGAGCGAGTTGATCCACCTGCGGGGTGGGCAGCTTCTCGATGGCTGTCTCAATCTCAGCGATGGTGCTCATGGCCGGAATCTAACACGCCGCTTCCGGCGAACGGGACGGCGTCCGGGTCTCTCGGAATGCTCCTCAGGAACGAGCCACTTGATGAAGGCACTCGATTCAACGCTCCCAGGAATCGCGCGGCGCTGAGCCGAAGGTGCGAGCCGCTCTGCCGGACCTCTTGCTAGCCGATCCGGCGTAGCGCCCTGGCCAGATCCGAGCCCGAGAGCGAGCGCGGGAGCTTCAAGAGGCGAGGACCTCTTCCCGAACGAAATGAAGGCGAATGACCTTGGGGGCGCCGCCTTCATCGAAATGGCATCGAACGGCATCCTGCACCATCGTCCTCAACTCAGCCAGCGAATCAGCCTCGGTCACGATCGACTCGCCAAGCGCCCGCGCGGTGTACCCGCCTTCGGGTGCCTCGTCGACAACAAAGACGATTTCGGTCATCCTCTTCCCTCCCTCCCTACGAGTGGCAAACGCCATCGTAGTCGGCAGGGGCATCAGGCTTCGAGTGCGCCCTGGCTGGAATCCCCACCGCGGCCCGAATTCCCCACTCACTCCAATGGCGCGCAGCCCGATCCCGAGCCCGAGCCCGTACCCAACTCCGTTCGCGCCCTAGATCCCCAGCAGTCGTAAGATCGCAAAGGCAAGGTGAACACTCATGACTGATTCCCTGATTTCCGTCGACCCCGGCATCATGCTGGGCAAGCCCGTCATCCGCGGCACGCGAATCACCGTGGATCTAGTCGTGCGGAAGTTCAGCGAAGGCGCGACTGAGGCCGATGTGCTGGACGCCTATCCGCATCTCACGCGTGAAGGAATTCGCGCAGCTTTGGCGTACGCTGCGGACACGGTCTCCCATGAAGAACTCGTGCTGACTTCGACCGGCAACTGAAGTCTCCGCCGACTTTGGAGTTCCTGGCCGACGAGAGTTGCGACTTCACGGGCGGTCACGACGGCTGCAGGCTATGGCGGGGTCGGCGTCAATGTGGATCCTCTGGTCCCGAACCATCGCGTTCATCGGTATGCGACCGCGATTGAGAACGCAGACCGCGCGCCAATCGAGAGTGATGCGAACCGAGTAGATGGGCTGACTGCCGTGAACCCGCTTGAATCTAAGTGACGGATGGGTCGGATTCCCGGACCACACCTGATACGCGCTTCGCGCCTTTGCTCGTATTTCAGCCGGCGCCGCAGCGAAGAGAGCCCGAAAGTCCTCGGTCGTTTGAGACTGCACGGCGCCAGAACTAGAGAGGCTTGGTGCGTCCGGCAGCGTGCTCGGCCAGGGCCTTCTCAGCAAGCCCGGCAAGGACATCCTGCGACTTTGCGAAAGAGTCTGCCCAGCGCTGCTCGGAGGCGAGCTCCTCGATCACAATGGCCGCCACCGCATCCTGTTCGGCCGCCGGGAGCCTTTCCACCTGGCTCAACGCCTGTTCGAGAAGTTTCGTCACCGTTGTTTCCTGCGTTTCTATCCTACCTTCAAGGCCTGTGCGCCTTCGAAGGTCCACGTCGAGCGCTTTGGTCATAGCGGCGACGGTACAAGCCGGATAGTCCGGATCGGGTCCGAAAACCAGAGGGCCAGCCGATCATTCCGCGCGGCTGGACAGCCTCCGAAGGCCGTCACGACGCCTGCAGGCTACGGCAGGGTTGGCGTCAATGTGGATCCTCTGGTTCTACCCCCTTCGTTCGATGAGGGCACAGGCGAACCATCGCGGTCATCGGTATGAGACCGTCCCCTGAAGCCATTCGATCCTGGGGGGAGGCCCCGATGGTCGCGGCTCTAGAACCAACTGGAGATCATGGAGATCATCATGAATGCCAACCCCGTCTACCTCTCTGAGTAGGGGGTCGTACACAAACGAAGAAGACCTCGCGCCCGCCCTCGATGCGTCTGACTCTCGCGCGTCCCCTGAAGTCGAAACGATGTTGGGGGACCCCGGCGGCCCTGAATCAACCCGGGAACGTCCCCTGAAGTCGGAACGATGTTGGGGGATCCCGGCGGAGGATCGGGTTCGGGTGCGGGATCGGGTCGGAGTGACGTCGCTCGAAACATTCGAACCCGCAGCCTGGCCTTGGGCCACGTCTACCGCGTCTCGCTTGACGCGTGCCGTGCCTGTGCTCCCATCGCCGCGACGCTGACCGCGATTCTCCTCAGGAACGCTTAGCTGCTCCGCGCTTCGTCGTCGCGAGATCCGGCCGGATTCACTCCGGACGGATCGTGGGGCTTGGGGGCTAAGCACGCCGGCGTTCTCTGCTGCGGCCCCCAACTCATGAAGGTCCTCAACATCGCCGAGGGCTTCGGTTCCTCATCCCGCGGCGTGAACCGACGCCACTACGAAATCGCCCGCGGCAGCGCCGTGGAGTGCATCGCGGCCCTCGACCTCGTCCCCTGTTGGCGAAACGATGTTGGGGGATCCCGGCGGACGTCGGCGCTCGGAGTCGTGGACGGATCCGCCACCGGACCCGCGACGGCCCGAACCCTGTTCACGCGCGCCGCAATCATGCTCTCGAAGCTGGAGGCTCGGTTTCGGTAGGCCGCCCAAACAACCGAACCCGGTTCCTCTCCCCGCTGCTCAGCACGCCAGATTGTCGTCCCGGTCGACGGAACCGTGGGCATCAACCCGCATCCACCACCGGCGACCCGGATCCGGCTCGAAACGCATTCGATAGAACACCGCCTCCCTCGGCCCGTCCAAGCGGAGAAGCATCTGAGTCATGCGGTGGAACATCACCGACACGCGCGCGCTGTACCTCTTCCCCATCAAGGCGCTGGCCCAGGATCAGATGGCCGAGCTGTACCAGACCATCGAAGGCCTGGGTGAAGACATCGCGACCTTCACCTACGACGGCGACACGCCGCAAGATGCGCGGAAGGCCATACGGTCGAAGGCGCACATCGTGGTGACGAACCCCGACATGCTGCACAAGGGTACGCCGCGCGGCGATCGGTACTTCGCGATCTACAACCCGCCCCCCGAACCCGATCCCGAAACCGATCCCGACCCAGTTCCCGGCCGCAGATCCTCGTTTGCCCAAACTGCCAAAATCACTAGAGTCCACTCATGCCGACAATTGCCGACGTTGAGAAGCTGGCCTTCGACCTTCCTGAGACGCAGAGGGCGATTCTCGCCGCGCACCTGCTGGAGTCGTTGCCTTCGGTTCTGCAAGACGAGGATGGTGGGCCGCCGCCGCGGTTGATGCACGTCGTCCTCCACCCAAAGGGGCTACGCCGACCCCGCCGCGTCAGCGCGTCAACGAAGTCTCTTTACGCCTGCCTTCTTCGCAGCCTTCTTCAAGTCCTCGTCAAGAGTGGCGAGTGGC
>JANLWV010000162.1:0-14359 GCA_031364765.1 Vicinamibacteria bacterium | reverse complement strand
CCCACTCGCCCCCCGGCCACACTCCACCATTGGGTTCAAGAACCGGTTTGAGAAGTACCACCGGTTTCTGAAGCACTCGCGATTTCTGCGCCGGTGGAGGGTATCCCACCGGCCTTGGGGACCAGGCGGGCCACCACGGTGATGCCGAGAGATCGCTTCGACGGACCCCAGCCGATCCCTTCGCGATGACCCCGGGTGTTTCTCCCAACTCTCCGGAAGTAGTCCGTCGATGCTGGCAACGGCGGTCTTGTGTTTGTCTCCAACGTCGCCGACCCTGTCGATGGATTCAGGTGGCCAGGGCGATCGGCCTTGACACCGGCTCAACCGCGGGGGCGGCGAGGCAAAACCGGTAACCCACGTAGATGAGGATTAGGCCCATCAACTCGGTGACATAGAGCGCCTCAACAAAACCCGCGCGCGTCATGGAGCCGCCGATGCCGGGAAGAATCCCGCCCACCGCGATCAGGACATTGCCGATGAAGCGTCCTTTGAACCGCGCGTCCTTATGAAACCGTCGAGCTGAAACCAATGCCCCGCCCACCAGGAACAAAAGCGACCAGATATTGATGAACGGGCTGACGAGGCGGACCGCTTTCCACTCAATGACATTCCCGGAGAGCCGGTGCGCCTCGGCGAGGGAGGCATCGATGGGAGTGAGGAAGACCGCGATGGACGCGACGGCAATCACGGAGACCCAGAAGTAGGCCCAGCGGTTCGCGGCGCTTCGCCCGAGATGCAGATAGGCCGAACCCTGGGCGAGAGGGTAGCCGCCAAGAAACGCTCCGGTGATGTACCAGAGGCGGAACACTGTCTCGTTCCAGCCCACAATAGTGGTGAAGGCCTCGGTGAACGTGCCCATGCCGTAGGTCACCATGCCGATACCCCACCAGAAAAGATGAGGTCCGGCGCCTTTGGCGGCGAATCGGCTGAGGAGCTGCCACGCGAAGAACGCGGCGCAGAGGGTGGAGATGACCGGCAGATGAAGAACGGCTTGGTGCAGAGGCGAATAGTCCATGAGTTGTCTCGCGAAATGAATGATTGAAGGAGGAGAAGGCCGTCGCAGGTCCGTGGATAGCCTTCGACTTCGCTATCGTGTGCTTTCGCTGCTTGAAGGATAGTCGGCGGGGGTAGAAGGTCAATGGTCCTGATGAATCAGTACGGACACACCCGGGTCATTTACCTGCGTCGTTGCAGCTTCTCCCGGAGCACGGACAGAAGCGACCTTCGGCCTGGGCCGGGCAGGCGTTCGATGTAGTCCTCTCCCACGCGGGCAATCGCGAACAGGTCGGACCCGGGTCGGGCGATGGCCGAGCCGGCCCAGGCTTTCCCGGCAAATCCCGCGGCGTAGCCGACCTCGGCGGCGATCTGCTTGGCCTTTTCGGAGAACACATGCCACGGATAACAAAGTGCGGTGGCTTCGACCTCGGCCTTCTCGCGAATACGCCGGCGCGCCTCGGCAAGATCGAACCGCATGGCTTCCCGGGTTTCCTGCTCCGTCTCGAATCGCCTATCCGCCGAGCGATAAGCCGGCCTCCCCGAAAGCCGTGGCGCCGAAATGGGGAGGGGGGTCCCGACCGGAACGTCGCGCCCTCGAACCTGCCGGCCCTCGCGCCAGACAAACGGACAATCAAACGCGCCATACCCCGACTGCATCGCCTCCGTCATGGCGCCCGAGGGTTCGGAAGCCACCGGGACGCGCGCGTGAAGGTGAGTGTGGCTCTCGATGTCGATCACTTCGCGCATGGCGCGTACCTCCGCCCAGGTGAGAAATGGACGGTCTTCTGAGTCGTCGCGGGTGACCAGCGGCGCCCACTCGGACTCCGGGACATCCTCAATCGTTTTCGAGATGTCGGCAGTGTCGAAAACGGCGCTCGTGACCAGGAATGCGGTGGCCCGCATGCCCAGTCGTTTGAGAATTGGATAGCCGACCGTCCACGTCGTGGCCCGTCCATCGTCGATCGTGATGAGGACCGATTTCGCGGGAGCCGGGCGTCGCCCGGTGAGGGCGTTCAGATACATCGGCATGGTGATCGCCTGAAAGCCAGCGTCGAGAAGGTACTGCATCTTCCTCTCGAACGAGCGCGGCTCGAGCGAGTGGAACGTGAAGACGGGAACGTCCTCGGGGTCGAGGTGGCCGCCCCTCACAAACGCGGGATCCCGAGTGACCATGTCCAGCAGGAGCCGAAAGGCGTCCGCCGCTCGCTTCAGCACCGGCATCAGGGAATTGGGACGGGCGTTCCGAGGGCGTGCGATTTCCGCGCCAGCCAGACGAACAAACCGGAGATCGACAGAATCACCACCAGGCCGGCGGCGACAATTGAAAAGGCTAAAGCGCTCTCGCGCGGCAGGCCGACCTGGTTGAAGTAGACGACGTAGACCCCTTCACGCAGCCCCCAGCCGTTGAACGAGATGGGTATGGCCTGAATCAACGTGCAGAGGGGAACCATCAGCAGGCACGCGCCGAACTCCAGCGGAATCCTGAGCGCCCGCGCCACCATGAAAAAGTACGACACGGCCAGGAGCTGAAGCCCGAGGGAAAGAACGAAGGCCTCGATGAGGGCTCCCTTTCTCGCCCGGTAGGCGTTCACCGCCGCCTGCACCGACTCAAACTTCCCGTAGGCCCAGGGGAATCGCCTCAGACCGGCCCTTTCGACGATCGCCGTCACCATGCCGGAGCGCAGGAAGATGGCGAAGAGCGCCAGGAAGAGGGCGGTCAGGCCCAGCAGTATCACGCGCGCGCCCGCCAGTTCGCGGACCAGCGATCCCCCCAGGAGAAAGGCGGTGGCGGCGATGAAATAGAGGGCCACGAAGCCAATCACCCGATCCAGAACCGCAACGGTGAGCGACGTGGTGTGCGATCCCGCCGCGCGGGCCGAGTCCCGAACCCTCACCACGTCCCCGCCCACATTGCTCGGAAGGAAGTTGTTGAAGAAGATGGCCACGAGGTAGGACTCACATAACTTCTTGAATCCTGGAGAACTGCCCAGAGCCTCCAGCAGGATCTTCCAGCGGACGGTCGAGAGGACGACCACGGCGGCGTAAATAAGGACGGCTGCCCCAAACAACGGATGCTGGCCCTCGATGACGTGCCGAAGAACGTCCTTAAGATCAACGCTACGGAGGAGATAAACCAGTAGCCCGACCGACAGGACGAGCTTGATGAGAAGGAGGACGTTGCGGTTCAAGAATGGGCTCTTTGGGTGGGGTCTTCTGGATCGGGAACCGCGTTGGGCGATCGGTTTTGAGAGAATGAACCGTGATCGTACGACAACGAGGCGGATCTTCGAAGCTCGGGTGCTCGATGTGAGCGACCCTGCTTCCATGAAAGACACAGGAATCCAGGCCGCCCTCCAGGACCCGCGATCGTCCTCGGAGAAGTATCAGGATCTCGTGGTCGGCTCGCGCGGCTTCTTCCGCCTGGTTCACTTCGAACTCGTCATGCTCCTCTCGTCGTGGGTGCCGGGGGCTCTCGGACTCCTGCTCCGGAAGCTCTTCTATCCGACCCTGCTCGGATCCTGCGGGCGAGGAGTGGTGTTCGGCGTGGGCGTGGCCCTTCGCCACCCGCAAAAGATTCACATCGGCCAAGGGACGGTGATCGACGACAACGTGCTTCTGGATGCGAAGGGGGTCGCGAATCAGGGAATCAGGGTCGGCGAGGGCGGTTTCATCGGACGCAACTCCATCCTCTCCTGCAAGGACGGCGACATCGTTCTCGGCAGCCACATCAATATCGGCTTCAACTGCGAGGTGTTTTCGTCGTCGCGCGTCTCCGTTGGCGACTATGGCCTGTTTGCCGCCTACACCTACGTGGTGGGCGGAGGACACGACCATTCGGATGTGGGTGCGGTGATCATCGATCAGCCCCGTCCCTCGAAGGGCGTCACCATCGGGCGCAACGTCTGGCTGGGTGCTGGAGCCAAAGTCCTCGATGGCGTGACCCTCGGTTCGAATGTTGTGGTTGGCGCCGGGGCCGTGGTCACCGAATCGCTGCCGGACTCCGTGATCGCCGCCGGCATCCCCGCGAAGATCATCAAGAGGCGTGACGATTTGTCGACCGAACGACGGGCATGAGCCGGATTCTCGTCGTGACCTCGGGAGCCCTGTTCGTGCATGGGGGGCACATCGTCATCGCCGAAGAAACCGTCGCGGCCCTGCGACGAGCCGGGCACGATGCCGAGATCCTGGTGACCCCGCAGAACCGATTCGGCCGGCAGGCGACCGCCTATATGGCCACGTGGCTCACGGATGTCGGACAGACCGCCGACGGCCATCGGATCAATCAGGTCATTTCGCTCCGCTTCCCGTCGTACGCGGTGCGTCACCCCCGGCACCTCTGCTGGCTCAACCACCGGATGCGCGAGTACTACGATCTTTGGCCCCGCTTCTCGAAGGGAATGGGCCGGCGAGGCCTCCTCAAGGAGAAGGTGCGGCGTTCGATCTTTCACTTTGTCGATCACTGGCTTCTGACCAGGCACGTCACGTCGCTCTTCGCGCAATCCCGGACCATCCAGGAACGACTGCGCCGCTTCGGCGACATTCCCTCAACCGTCCTGCACCCGCCCGCGCCGGAGCGTCCCTACCGGTGCGACGCCTACGAGCCGTTCGTCTTCGCGGTGAGCCGCCTGCATCCGTTGAAGCGAATGCACCTTCTCGTGGAAGGCATGTCGCATGCGCCGGGTTTGAAGGCGGTGATCGCGGGGCGGGGGGAGGAAGAAGACGCCCTGCGCGCGCTCATCAGGGAACGCGGTCTGCAGGACCGCGTGACCCTGGTCGGAGCGATCGACGACAACGCCAAGCTCGACTATCTGGCCCGTTGCGCCGCGGTGTTCTTCGCGCCGGAGAGCGAGGACTATGGGTTCGTGACGCTCGAGGCGATGAACTCGGGCAAGGCCGTGGTCACCGCCACCGACTCCGGTGGCCCGGCCGAGATCGTCGAGGACCAGAAGAATGGCCTGGTCGTTGCCCCCGACGGTCGCTCAGTCGGCGCGGCCCTGAGGCGCATGGCCGAAAGCCCGCGGTTCGCGCAGGAGCTCGGCGCCGGCGCTCTGGCCACGGCGAGGTCCCACACCTGGGACCGGGCGATTTCGAAACTGCTTCTCTAGCGGCCCCGGGGCTAGGCGGTCTCGACCGGGAGGTCCACCGGTCCCACGCCGTAGTGCTCGAACCAGTTAATGCCCTCGTTCACAAGATCGAAGCGGAGGCGATGCTTGCCCTTCGTCGCGGGGGCGTGGCAGGTGAAAGTGAACTCAATGCGGTCGGTGGGATTGAGGTCCCTCGGCAGGGCAAAGCGTTCGTAGTCGCGGATCAGGAGAGCGCCGTGCTCGTCGCAGACCTCGACCCCGAGGCAGACCGAGCCCCGGACGCCGGGAGGCCCCGCGATCCAGCGGGTGTCGCCGGCGTTGAGGATCTCCAGGGTCACGATCAAGGGGGCTCCGACCGGCACGGGCCCCTTAAGTTCGGCCGGTTTGGGTGAGAGCTGCGCGAGGGTGGCGAAGAGGAAGCCGGGGTTGAGGCTCGTGGCGAGTTCGAATCTCTGATCGAGGACCAGCTTCGGCGAGCCGCACTGCTCGAACCACGCCACGCGTTCATCGACCATGTCGAGCTGGATCTGATACTCGCCCTTGGGGTGAGGGTTGGGGAGGCGGATCTCAACTTCCACGGATTCCCCCGGCTCCACGCTCCTCGGAAGATACACGCGCGTGAATCCGCGCCCCACCGGCTCGCGCTTCGCGTTCAGGAGGTGGGCCCCGAGGACCACGAATCCGCCCAGCGGCGTCCCCTCGTGGAGCCACTTCGTGTCACCCGTATTTCGGACGCGAACCTTGAACGTGGAGCCGTCGCCGCCGGGCCTTGGCGCAGATTCGAGCGGCTTGATCTCCGCCTTGAGCACATTGGGATTCCGGCTGTCCGGCGCGCTCGACCCCTTGAACAACGAGAGGATCATCGCGTGGCGAAGTGACTCACGCAGAGCCTCGATGGGGTAGACGCCGTCGTCGCCTGCCATGAATCGAACATGCTGATCGAGAGAGAACGTGATGCTCCCGGGGTCCGGAAACGGCTTGAGTCGAGGGCTGTGGAAGCCGATGCCCTTGGCCACGGCCACGAGATCGTCGAGATGGATGTCGTTCTCGAGGACGCCGTGGGTGTCCGTCTCGAACGCGCTCTGATCGCTGTGCGCGTGCCCTTCCCCGGGTTCGCCCATGACGAGCCTTCCCCCCGGCTTCAGGATGCGATAGAACTCGCGCAGAACCTCGGCCTGATTCGGCACGTGATGAAAGGAATCGAAACAGACCACGCGGTCCACGGATTCGTCCGGAATCCCGATGGAGTGGCCCGCGTACGCGAGGAACTGCGGATTGAGGTCCATGTGATGCCGGGCGTCCGAGTGGAACATCTCGCGGCCGAGGTTGAGTGCGGTCGGACTGACGTCCATCGAAATCGTCCGGCACCGCAGCCGGTTCATCAGCGAGGAAAACCAGCAGCTTCCCGCCCCGAAGTCGACCACGGTCATGCCGATTCCAAGGTCGAGTTCCTGGAGAACCAGGCCGAGCCGGTAGAAGATGCCCGCGGTATCGCGCACCGTGCTCAGGGGCTTGTTGAGGGCGTGCTCGCGCGCTCCCGGCTCCGAAGCGATCCTCTGCCAGTGGCGTTCCGCGTTCTGGTTGAATTCGTCGGCGCGCCGCAGTAGCTCTTCTTCGCTGTAGGTGGGGTGAACGTGGTCTGAAGAGGACCGCCCTCGCGTCGTGAGAGCCCGAAGCGCCTGTCGGAGGTGGCGACGAAACGCTTTCATGTCCATGAAAGAGCGATTCTCTCAGCGTTTGGCGACCTTGGGAACTCAAGGGAGCCCGAACCTGTTCATCTGAATCGAACTGAGAGAAACTTGACCGCCATGACCGCCCGGAGCTTCGCGACGCCCCTGGCGCGGATGAAGGCCGGCGCCTGACGAGGCGTCCTGCGGCGATGGCTACGCCTCCAGCCGACCCCGGCCGGTAAACTGGCCGTCGCTTCCTCAGGAGACATCATGGCCAAGACCGAGACACCGCCGAGTCCAAAGACGGTAGACGACAGCCGGGACGCGCGGACGTTCACCACCATCTCCGGCCGGCCCATCGAACCCCTGTATCGGCCCGAGGACACCAAGGCGACCGACTACGACCGCGACCTGGGCGACCCGGGCAGCTACCCGTTCACGCGCGGCATTCACAAGACCGCGTATCGGGGCAAGACCTGGACGATGCGCCAGTTTGCGGGGTTCGGTTCCGCCGCCCAGACGAACGAGCGGTTCAAGTACCTTCTCGCCCACGGCACCGGCGGGCTTTCGGTGGCGTTCGACCTGCCGACGCTGATGGGCCGGGATCCCGACCACGAATTGTCGCTCGGCGAAGTGGGGAAGTGCGGGGTGGCCGTGACCTCGCTCGAAGACATGGAGACGCTCTTCGACGGCATCCCGCTTGGCGATGTCACCACGTCGATGACCATCAACTCGCCCGCCGCGATGCTGGTGGCGTTCTACCTGATCGTGGGCGAGAAACAGGGCGTGCCCGCCGACAAACTCGCGGGAACCGTCCAGGCCGACATCCTGAAGGAGTTCATCGCCCAGAAGGAGTACATCTTTCCGCCGAAAGCCAGCATGCGGATCATCGTGGACATGATCCAGTTCTGCACGGAGAAGATGCCGAAGTGGAACACCATCTCGATCTCCGGCTATCACATCCGGGAGGCCGGTTCGACCGCAGCGCAGGAGCTCGCGTTCACGCTCCGTGACGGCATCGAATACGTTCAGTGGTGCGTCGATCGCGGCATGGATGTCGACTCCTTCGCTCCGCGGCTGTCGTTCTTCTTCAACTCGCATTCCGTCTTCTTCGAGGAGATCGCCAAGTTCCGGGCGGCCCGAAGGATCTGGGCGCGCACGATGCGCGAGAGATTTGGCGCCAAGAATCCGCGGTCGTGGATGTGCCGTTTCCACACCCAGACCGCCGGGGTGTCGCTCACCGCTCAGCAGCCAGTGAACAACGTGGCGCGGACGGCGCTTCAAGCCCTGGCCGCCGTTCTCGGTGGAACCCAGTCGCTCCACACCAACTCACTGGATGAAGCCCTCGCCCTGCCGACCGAGGATGCGGTGACCATCGCGCTTCGCACCCAGCAGATCATCGCCGAGGAAACCGGCGTCGCCCACACCGCCGACCCGCTGGGCGGTTCGTACTTCGTGGAGAAGCTCACGAACGACATCGAAGCCGAGGCCATGGAATACATCCGCAAGATCGACGCCATGGGAGGCATGGTGGCCGCGGTCGAGAAGGGCTTCCCCCAGCGCGAGATCGGCGAAGCCTCGTATCGGTTCCAGCAGTCGATGGAACGTGGAGAGAAGATCGTGGTCGGCGTCAACGGCTACACCATGGAAGAGAAACCGTTCGACATTCTCTATATCGACGAGACGACCGCGCGGGAACAGACGGGTCGGGTCGCTTCGCTTAAGAAGCGCCGCGACAATGCCCGCGTCGAGAAGGCCCTCGCCGGGTTGAAGATCGGAGCTGAGGGAACCGCCAATCTGATGCCTCTGATCGTCGAAGCGAGCCGGGCTTATGCGACGATCGGTGAAATGTGCGACGCCCTGCGCGAGGTGTTCGGCGAGTATGAAGAGTCGCCGAGCTTCTAGGGCTCCTCGGGCTTCATCGCTGGACAGGCAGGTCTTCATCCCATGGGCTCGCGGGAACAATTGGCGGCGGGCCGCCGCGTGACGCTGCGCCTCTGGGCGGGCAATCTCCTGCTCCTGTCGATGAGCGTGCTGACGGGACTCGGTCTGCTCGAGGTTTCCGCTCGAATCATCTTCGCTCGCCGTCCGGGTGTGACGGTCGGCGAACAGGCGGCGTACAGTCAGCCGGATGCCTTGCTCGGCTGGCGGAATCGACCGAAGAGTTCCGTCAGGTACGGCCGGCGCGAATACAGCACCGAGGTGACCATCAATTCTCTCGGCTTTCGTGACGTTGAGCGAGGGCCCGCGAGGCCCCCGGGTTTCGGACGGGTGCTCGCTCTGGGAGACTCCTTTGTAGAGGGCTTCACGGTGGATCTTGAACAGTCGATGACAAGACGCGCCGAGGCGATCAGCCTCTCCCAGGGCTGCTACCTCGACGTCGTCAACGCCGGCGTTCATGCCTATTCCACGGACCAGGAGGCCTTATGGTTTGTGCGCGACGCCGAACCGCTCGACCCTGATGTTGTCCTCGTCTTCGTCTATTACAACGATATCCTCAACAACATTCGCGGAAACTATTGGGGCTCGCCCAAGCCCCTCACGAAAGTGATCGACGGGCAGATTGTGCCGGTCAACCTGCCGCTGCCGGAACCCGCGCGCACCGCCGAATCCCCAGACGTCCACCGGAAGGCGCCGCCCGTGATTGAAGGCTCTGCGCTCAAAGGACTTGTTCTGGAGACGATGCTCATGAGAGCCCCGAGACTCCACAGATGGCTGGCCGGCGCCGGATTGTGGAGGCCCTATGAGCCCGAACCGATCCCCGATGAGCTCCGAGCCTACAAGGCCCGTGGGCCGCTCTCAGAGTTCGATGAGGCCTGGGAGAACACACGCGTCATCCTGCGTGCCCTGGGCAACACGGTTCGAGCGCGGCACGCCGAGCCCGTGCTGGTTCACATCCCCGCGCGCTTTGAAGTCAGCGAACGTGATTGGAAGCTCACGACGGTCCGTTACGGAATCGACCCGAACGCCTGGGACCGTGGGCTGGTCCGACGTCGCCTCGAAGAGATCGCAGGGTCGGAAGGGTGGGCCTTTCTCGACCTCACCCAGGCGTTGAGATCGGCCGTGGGCCCTTTTGGCGGGGAACCGTACTTCCAGTACGACGGACACTGGAATGCGCTCGGTCATGAGGTCGCGGCCCGGGCCGTGGTCAACTTCCTTCGCGCGCGATCTCTGCTGCCGTGCGGAGCGGCGCGCCCGGGTGCGCCGCACTCGACGTCTCGGGCGATCGCGCCGACCGGCGATCCTGGGCGCTATTGAGGCGCCGATGCCGGTATAGGGCGCGCCCCATCTTCTGCCCGATGATTGCGAACGCGGTGGGTCGAGGGCAACCCGCTTGAGGACATCAGTGCGGCCTACCGGGTGAAGCGTGTCATGGCCAACCGGCGCGTGTTTGACCTGAAGGATCTCATCGAAACCAGACCCCGCTGAGACCGCTCAGCCGCCCAGCAGACCGATGACCTTGCCGTCGACGAGGTCCATGCGTTCGGCCTGTGGCGTGGCGTTGAGCCCCGGCATGCGGATGATTTCTCCCAGCATCGGCACCACGAAACCAGCGCCCGCGGCGATGACCACGTTCTTGACCGTGACCGTAAAACCGGTGGGACGGCCCGGGCGATTGGCGTCGTCGGACAGTGACATCTGGGTCTTGGCCATGCAGATAGGCGCTCCGCCAAAGCCCAAACGCTCGGCCAGCTTGAGATCGCGCTCGGCCAAAGGAGAGTAGGCGACGTCGCTCGCGCCGTAGATCTTCGTACAGATCTTCGCGATCTTCTGCTTCAGTGGTTCGCCCCATTCATACAGTCGCTTCATCGGCGAGGGCGTGACGGCGTGGGCGACCACGGCCTCCGCCAGTTCGCGGCCGCCCTCGCCACCGCTCTTGAAGACCTCGGAATCCGCGCAGGGGACGCCGAGACGCGCGCAGGCGGCGCGCACCACCTCGAGTTCAATGGTGCTGTCGGTGGCGAAACGGTTGAGCGCGATGATGGGCGTATGACCAAAGAGTCGCGCATTCTCGATGTGCTTCTCCAGATTCGGGAGGCCACGTTCGACCGCCCCCGCGTCGGGGGTTACGAGGTCGTCTTTCATGAGCCCTCCGTGACGCTTCAGCGCGCGGATGGTGGCGACGAGAACAATCGCCGCGGTCTCGAGTCCCGCCGAGGCGCACTTGATGTCGATGAACTTCTCGGCCCCGAGGTCCAGACCGAAGCCGGCTTCGGTGACCACCCAGTCCGCGTGGGCGAGCGCCATTTTCGTGGCGATCACCGAGTTGCAGCCGTGGGCGATGTTCGCGAACGGACCACCGTGGACAAACGCGGGCACGCCCTCGCAGGTTTGAACGAGATTGGGCTGAATCGCATCCTTAAGCAGGATCATCAGGGCGCCGGTGGCCCTGAGGTCGTTGGTGGTGACCGGAACTCCGTCCCGGTCAACCGCCACGATCATTCGACCGAGTCGCACCCGAAGGTCCTCACGGTCCTTTGACAGACACAGGACGGCCATGATCTCGGAGGCTGGTGTGATGTCGAAGCCGGTCTCGCGGGGCACGCCGTCGAGCCCTCCGCCGAGGCCAATGATCACGTGACGCAAGGACCGGTCGTTAAGGTCGATGACCCGGCGCCACAGTACCTTGCGCGGGTCGATCCCGCGCGCATTCCCCGCGTGGATGTGGTTGTCCACGAGCGACGCGAGCAGGTTGTTGGCGGAGGTGATCGCGTGAAAGTCGCCGGTGAAGTGAAGGTTGATGTCCTCGGCGGGTACCACGATCGACTTGCCGCCGCCGGTGGCGCCGCCCTTCACTCCGAACGTGGGCCCGAGCGACGGTTCTCGAAGAGCCAGGCACGCCTTTCGGCCGATCTTCGCGAGTCCCTGGGCCAGACCGATTGAAGTCGTGGTCTTTCCTTCGCCGAGAGAGGTCGGGGTGAGAGCGGAAACCAGGATCAGTTTTCCGCGCGGCGCCCTGGGGTTCAGGGCTTCGAGCCGGACCTTGGCTTTGTCGTCGCCGTAAGGGATGAGGTGTTCCCGGGCCACACCCAGATCTCTCGCGATATCGGCAATGGGCCGCACGTCGGACATGAAACCAGCTCCTTCCTAGACCAGCTTGAGAGGGGGATGAAAGCCGCCGTCTTTCAACCGGCGTTCGAGCCGCTCCCGAATGGCCGGCCACTCGGTCACGAGGATTGAGTACATCACCGTGTCACGAACCGAGCCGTCGCGCCTCGGCCAGTGATGGCGGATCACACCGTCCTTGTGCGCTCCGAGAGCTTCGATGGCCCGTTGTGAGACGTTGTTGAGTATGTCGGTGCGCAGGCCCACGACCTGGCAGCCGAGCGCGTCGAAGGCGTGGGCGAGAAGGAGCAACTTGCAGGACGTGTTCACGTGAGTGCGGTGGCAGCCTTTCGCATACCAGGTGTAACCGATCTCTACTCGGTCCGCCGCAGCCACGATGTCGTGATACCGCGTACTCCCGACGATCGTTCCAGTGTTGAGATCCCGAACCGCCCACGGGAGCATGTGGCCGTCCCTCTGCCCGTCGAGCGCGGCCTGGATGTAGGCCTCGGTTCGGTCCGGTTCGGGCACGGTCGTGAAGAAGAGTTCCCATAGCTTCCCGTCGCTTGCTGCGCTGGCGAGGGCGGCGCGGTGGTCAAGCGAAAGTGGCTCCAGGCGCAGGCCATGGCCTTCGAGGACGAGGGGACGGGGGTGAACCATGAAGGCGCCGAGGCTAACCGCAAATGATGACTTGGGTGTTGCCGGTTGGTATCCTGAACGGGAGAACTGGCTTTTCACCGATGCACACCCCCCAAGACGAACTGCCGCTCACCGTGCCACCGTCACGCCTCGGTGGCATGGCCGCCGAGCTTGTGGGCCTGGCTGCGCCAGAGGCGGCCAAACTTCTCGAGCAGTTTCCAGACGCGGACGTTGCGACGGTCCTCGCGAAGTTGAGCCCGGCCGTGGCCGAAGACATCATGCTGGCCATGGGGGGGGAACGGCGCAAGAGCATCATCGCGGCGGCCCCCGCGGCCGATGGCCATCAATGGACCGCGAACTTCACCTATCCCGACGACTCCGTCGGACGATTGATGGAACCGCCGCATGCCGTGTTTCCGCCCGACCTCACCGTCGCGGAGACCATCGAACGGGTCCGTGAGCTCGTCAAGAACGTGTTCGTCACCTACGGTTTTGTGGTGGATGGCGGGGGGGTTCTGGTCGGGGTGGTCGCGATGCGGGACCTCCTGCTCGCCGACCGCGGTTCCACTCTCCAAAGCGTGATGTTGACCAACCCGTTCTCCCTGCCGCCGGATCTCGACGCGATAGAAGCCATGAAGCGGGTGGTGAATCACCACTTCCCGGTCTATCCGGTCTGCGAGACGACCGGACGCCTGGTGGGGATTGTGCGCGGCCGGACACTCTTTGAACGGCATGCCTACGAGATCAGCGCCCAGGTCGGCGCCATGGTCGGCGTTGAGAAAGAGGAGCGTCTCTCAACGCCCTGGAACACCAGTCTCAAGTATCGCCATCCCTGGCTGCAGCTGAATCTTCTGACCGCGTTCATTGCCGCGGGTGTGGTGGGCTACTTTCAGGACACCATTGACAAGCTGGTGGTGCTCGCCGTCTTTCTTCCTGTCCTTGCCGGCCAGTCCGGCAACACGGGCTGCCAGGCCTTGGCCGTGACGCTGCGAGGTCTGACTCTGGGTGAACTGAAGCCGGGCCGGGCGCGAACTCTGGTGATGAAGGAAGGCCTCCTGGGACTGTTGAACGGGGCGCTCGTGGGGGTCACCGCCGGCCTCGGCATGTTTGTGGTCGCGACTCTTCAGTCGAACGAGGCCGCCGGAGTCCTGGGACTGGTGGTGTTCCTGGCCATGATCGGGAGTTGCGTGGTCAGCGGCATTGCGGGCGCGCTCATTCCACTCACCTTGAAACGGCTGGGCGCGGATCCCGCCACCGCCTCCAGCATCTTCCTGACCACGGCGACCGACGTGGCCAGCATGGGTTTGTTCCTGAGCTTGGCGCGCTTCCTGATTCTCTAGCGGGGCGCTGAAAAACTTCAGCACCCTGCGTATCCCGGCGAAAGCCGGGATCCACGCCCGCCTACCTACCGGCAATTTTCGATCTACGATCGAGCTGAAACCGGGCGACCCGCGTTTTTCAGCAACCTGCTAGGAACTGAGGGTGGCGTCTTCTTCGCGGATCGCTGCGAGTATGGCGTCCGCCGAGCGGTCGATGTCCCCTTCCGTGGTGGACCAGTTCGACACCGAGATTCGAAGCGCCTCCGCGCCATGCCGTTTGGTTCCGCTCGCCCAGGCGACCCCGCCGCCTTGGATCCGGGCCACGACCGCGCGTGTGAAGGCGTCTTGATCCCCACCTCGACTCGGCGTGAAGCGGACCAGCACCTGATTCAGGACGACGTCGTTGAGGATTTCGACCCCGCCCGCGCGCAGTCGAGCCGCCATTCGGACCGCGAGGTCGCAGCAGCGGCCGACCATGGCGCCGACTCCTGATCGCCCCAGGCTGCGCAGGGCGGCCCAAAGAGCAAAGCCACGGGCCCGCCGCGAGGACTCCGGCGTGAAGTCGTGATTGTCACGCGCGGCCCCGGCGGACCGAATCAGGTAA